>CALDKL010000548.1 GCA_937898895.1 uncultured Verrucomicrobiae bacterium
TCCGGATCGGCCATCGCGTTTGGAAAACAGACGATCCGGCCCTGAACGCAGCCCTGCAAAGCAGCTATCGGCGGGAACAGATTCCCCCGCGCAAGGCAAGGGTGCGATGGTCCGTTAGGGGCGCTGCGGGCGAGCCTCTCGTGCTCTCCGATTCCGCATCCGGCATCGAGGTGTCCTCCTCCATCCCCCTCGAAACCGCGACGAACCGACCTCTCACGGAAGCGGTGCTCCGCGAGCAGTTCAGCCGTCTCGGTGGAACGATCTACGAACTCGCCGGACTCGATGTCTGTTTGTCAGGATCGACAATGCTACCCGTGAGTGAACTGAACCGCCTTCGCCGTGCCCTCGTCGAGCATCTCGAGCGGGAACGTCTCGGCGTCTATGCACAGCGGCGGAGCCCCTCCGTCACTGTCGCGGACCTGCTGCCGACGGCGGGAGACCGTTCTCAGGATTCGTCGGTGAATCCATCCGCGAACGAACTCCGCGTCCTCTGCCGCACCGAATCCCAGATCGACGCCGCGATCGCCTGCGGCATCACCACGATCTATGCCGACTTCGAAGAAGTGCGTCGATACCGCGACCTCGTCATCCGCGTGCGCGAGACCACGCCTTCCACCCGGCTCTACCTCGCCACCCCGCGCATCCAGAAGGCTGGCGAGACAGGGCTCTTTCGCGTCGTCGAGAATGCGCAGCCCCACGGCGTTCTCGTCCGCAATCTCGGTGGGATCGGGCACTTCAGGGAATCCGGCGATCTCGCGATGGCGGGCGATTTTTCCCTGAACGTAGCCAACCCCATCACCGCCCGCCTCCTCATCGAACAGGGCCTCGACACCCTGACACTCTCCTACGATCTCAACATCTCCCAGGTCCTCGACCTTCTCGTCCTCGCTCCTCCGGACTGGTTCGAACTGACCCTGCATCAGCACATGCCCCTGTTTCACATGGAGCACTGCGTCTTCTGCGCCTTCCTCTCAAAGGGAAAAGACTACACCGACTGCGGGCGTCCCTGCGATCAGCACGTCGTACACCTCCGCGACCGGGTCGGGCAATTGCATCGCCTCAGTGCCGACGTCGGCTGCCGCAACACGCTTTTCAACGGCCGCGCCCAGAGTGGTGCACGGTTTTTCGAAGCTCTGCACGAGGCAGGTCTGCGACGTTTCCGGGTCGAGCTGCTCGACGAATCGAAGGAAGCGTCGATGGAGACCATTCGAACCTATCAGAATCTCCTTTGCGGCGAAGGGGACGGCGCCTCGATCTTTTCTCGTCTCAGGGCCGACTCCCGCCTCGGCGTGATCGAGGGAACGCTCGAGGTGGGGAAATGACTTTTGGAAACAGCGTCCGCTTCCGCGGCCCGATCAATCCTCAGCGAGGGAGGACGATGAAAATCGCCCTGCTCTGATTCGGCTTCACCACGCTCCCCCCCCTTCGGATTGTTCCGGATCTATCCTCCGAGGCTCGCGACGAGCTGCTGCAATTGTGGATTCTCGGGCTCGAGTCCGAGGGCTTCTTTCGCATATTTCAGAGCGAGCCGAGTCTCCCCGGCATCCCTACAGACCGTCGCCAGCCCGACGAGGTATTCGAGGTGATTCGGAGCGAGGTCTCGCGCTTTCTCGAGAAACGGGAGCGCCTCGGAGAAGCGACCGAGCGAATTCAAGGCGACGCCGTAGAAATATTGAGTCTCCGCCCCCTTCGGCAGCAACTCCGCAGCGATCTTCAATTCCCCGAGACCCTCCTCGTAGCGCTTCATCCGGATGAGAAAGCGGGCCAGGCTCTCGTGCGCGATTCCACGATCATCATCGGTCATCGCAGCGGCGACTGCGTTGCGGAATTCCGTTTCCGCCTCGCCAGGCCGATTTCTCGAGAAGAGCATCTCGGCGAAATTGAGGCGGACGGGAATGAACTCGGGTTCGACGGTTTGGGCGAGGCGATAGGCTTCTTCCGCTTTGGCAAACTCCCCGAGGTCGGAATAAAACGCGGCGAGGAACATGTGCCCGGCGGCGCGATCCGCGATCGCATTCTGTCTGTTGACGAACTCGAGCGAAGCGTTCACAAAAGCGGTCTTCTGCTCTTCATTGAATCCCGCGTGAGCGGCCGCGAGAACCCGGGCCGCCTCGGTGCGCACGGATCGGGCGGGATCAGCCAGCAAGTTTCCCGCGAGGGCGAGGCGTTGCTCCGCAGGAAGGCTAAGCAGGGCGGCGAGCGCTTCGCAGCGAACGCTCGGAGCCGGATCGGCAAGCCGCTCAGCGAGGATCCTCGTTGTTTCCGACGCAGGGCCGCGAAGCCCGACCGCTTCCACGGCAGCGGCGCGAACGAGAGCAGGCTGATCGCGATCCGCAGCGAGCGCGGCGAGCTTTTCAAAGGAACCGGGTTCGTTTCGACGTGCCGAAGCGAGAATCTCACCATAGTGCGTGTTGTGCGGACCATTGCCCCACCATTTCGCGTACCACCCGGCGGCCCATTCCTGGGTCTGGTCCTTGTGGCACTTCGTGCAGGCATCCGGTGCGCCCAGCTTCGCGGCGAGGTCCGGTCGCGGGATACGAAGACTGTGATCGCGCCGCGCATCGACTCCCATGTAGGTCGTTTCCGGCATGTGACAGTCCACACAATTCGCGCCCATGCTGCCGACGGGATGAAAATGATGTGCCGGGGTGTTGTAGGGCTCATTCTGATGGCAGCGCACGCAGAGCGCGTTGCCGGGTGCGACTATCTTCATCGTGTGCGGGTTGTGGCAGTCGGTGCAGCGGACTCCCGCATGGTACATTTTGCTCTGAACAAAGGAGCCATACACGTAGGTTTCCTCTTTCAACTGGCCGTCGTGATGATAGAGCCGTTCGCTCAGAATCGATGGAATATGGGTATCTTGGTAGGGTTGGCCCGGCTTCAGAGTTGGCTCGAGGAGGGTGCGGTGGGAATGGCAGGGGGCGCAGGTCTCGATCTGCACACTCGATGCGAGAGGGCGGATGCGCTTCGGTTGTTTCGTCACCGGATCGACCGTCCAGGGGAATTCGCCAGGGGCCTCCCCTGGTTCCTTCAGGCTCACGACGAGGCCCTTCGAATTCACATAGTCCTTCACCGACGAAAAATCGACTGCTTCGCCCGTCGATATTTCCTTCGCCTCGGTCGTGGCTCTCGCCCACTTCACATGCTCCGAACCCGGCCCGTGACAGGCCTCGCAACTCACGTTCCGTTCCGACCAGGTCGTGTCGTAGGTCTGTGATTTCGCATCGAAGCCTTTGTCGAGGTGGGTCGAATGACAGTCGGCGCACATGTAGTTCCAGTTGAAGTGCCTTCGCGTCCAGTGGAGGACGTCGTCAGGAGGGACGGGTTCATCCGGATAGAGGTGATACCATCGCTGCCCGCCCTCCTCTTTCGGACGCGAGTCCCAGCAGACCTGCAGGGCCTGGTATCTCCCACCGGGGAATGGAATGAGATACTGCTGCAGCGGGTAGTGACCAAAGGTGTAGGCCACCTTCCAATCCCGTGCGACCCCGGTTTCGTCGAGCGCATTCACCCAGTATTCGGCTCCCTTGCGGAAAAAGCGAAAAACCTGGCCGAAATGCTCGAAGGTCGCATTGTTGAAATCGCCGAGGACAAATTCCTCCGTCGCCGGATTCATCGCCCGGTGATGGTCGCTGAGGATCCACTCCCGAAACTGGGATTCGTGACAGGTCTGGCAGCTTTCGTGGCCGACATAGGTCGCACCGGGAATGGAATGGTAGGGCGAGGAATCGCTTTTCGTGGAATCCGGCGGAGCTTCG
>CALDKL010000549.1 GCA_937898895.1 uncultured Verrucomicrobiae bacterium
GTTGAAAACGATTCCTCACGAATTTTGCACACGTATTTGGCGATCACCACACTAGACAAAACGACGGGAGAACGGCAACACATTCCTGAAAAAAGAGTGAGGACTCGCGAAGTCGCCTTCCCCACTGCCGACTCCGATCCACCCTTCTCTTGCAAGGATGCGGTTTCCCTCCGAACTTCCCCGTATCCTACTGCCCATCCTCCTGAAATGCCCTCCTTCGACCCTGTGGCGATCCGTGCCGACTTTCCCATCCTCTCCCGGCAAATCGGAGACAAACCGCTCGTCTATCTCGACAACGGAGCAACGACACAGAAACCCCGCCGCGTCATCGAGACGCTCTCCCGATTCTTCTCTAACGAGAATGCGAACATCCACCGCGGAGTCCACTCGCTCAGCCGCGACGCCACCGACGCCTATGACGGAGCACGCGAGTTTCTGAAAGAAAGGCTCGGCCTTTCCCCTTCGCACGAGCTGGTATTTGTGCGAGGCACGACCGAGGCGATCAACCTCGTCACCCACGGTCTCGCCCCTCTCCTTCGGGTCGGCGACGAGATCTTGCTGACGATCCTGGAGCACCACGCGAACTTCGTGCCCTGGCAGATCCTCGCGGAGCGAACCGGTGCGATCCTCCGTTTCGTCGGCCTCCGCGACAATGGCGAACTCGATCTTGCGGAGTGGAAGGCACTCGTCACGCCGCGCACCCGCGTCGTCGCCTTTGCGCACGTTTCCAACGTGCTCGGAACGGTCAATCCGGTTGCGGAGATGACTGCTTTTGCGCACGACCGCGGCGCCCTCGTCCTCGTCGACGGAGCGCAGGCCCTCCCGCACGAATCGGTCGACATCGGAAAAATCGGCGCGGACTTCTACGCGTTCTCCGGCCACAAGGTTTTCGCTCCTGACGGTGTCGGAGTGCTCGTCGGCAAACGCGAACTCCTCGATGCAATGCCCCCCTACCAGACCGGCGGTGATATGATCGAACGGGTCTCCGTCGAGGGCACCACCTATCGCAGATCGCCGGAGCGCTTCGAGGCGGGCACTCCGAATATTTCCGGCGCGATCGGACTTGCCGAGGCGTTCCGTTATCTCGACGGCATCGACCGGACCGCCGCCCATGCCCACGAACAGGCTCTGCTCGCCCACGCCACGGAGGAATTGAAACAGATCGAGGGGATCCGCGTCTTTGGCACGGCTCCGGGAAAGGCGGCGATTCTTTCCTATCACTACTCCGCCGCCCACCCCCACGACGTCGGCACGATCCTCGACACCGAGGGAGTCGCAATCCGCGTCGGCCACCACTGCGCCCAGCCCCTGATGACTTACCTGCAGGTACCGGCAACGGCGCGGGCCTCATTCGCCTTTTACAACAACCACGAGGACGTCGAGGCTTTCCTCCGCGCGATGCGGAAGGTGGAACGTTACTTTGCCTGAAAGACACTGACGGATGAGTGGGAAGGACGTGGCGGAGATGGGCGGCCCGCCGGAAATGCGCACCCCCTTTTCCCTCGCCTCCTGCCGCCGACAAGGGTAGGCTCGCCTTCCCCCCCGACGAGCGTTCACATCCAACGAGCCATGTTTCGACGATTGTTAGTCCTGCCACTCGCTCTCTCCCCGGCGCTCTCAGCCGCCGCCCCCACAGAGCGCGATCTCATTGTTTACGGAGGAACCAGTGCCGGGATCATTGCGGGCATCCAGGCGAAGGCGATGGGCAAATCCGTCGTCGTCATTGAACCAACTTCGCGCGAGGGTGGGCTCACCACCGGAGGCCTCGGCCAGACCGATATTGGAAACAAACAGGTCATTGGCGGACTCGCCCGCGAATTCTATCGACGTATCGCCCAGCACTATCGAGATCCGTCGGCATGGAAATGGCAGAAGCGTGAGATTGATCTGGGCTCGGGGCAGTCCCGCACCGACAAGGGTGAGGAAACCATGTGGACCTTTGAACCCTCCGCCGCCCTCGCCGTCTATCGCAACTGGATCGCCGAGACAGGGCTGGACCTGATCCACAATGAGCGACTCGACCGCACCTCCGGTGTCCGGATGGAGAACGGTCGCATCGCCGCGATCACGATGGAGTCGGGAAAGGTTTTCACTGGGAAGATGTTCCTCGACGCCACCTACGAGGGGGATCTCATGGCCGCCGCTGGCGTCCGTTACACCGTGGGACGCGAAGCCAACGCATTGTATGGCGAGACCCTCAACGGTGTGCAGACCGCACAGGCCAAGTACCACCAGTTTGTCAAAGGTGTCGACCCCTACGTCGTGAAAGGCGATGCCAAGAGCGGATTGCTTCCCTTCCTCGATCCGGCGGGTCCGGGCGAAGAAGGCGCGGGGGATCGGCGCGTCCAGGCCTACTGCTTCCGCATGTGCCTGACCGATCATCCTGACAACCGCATCCCCTTCGCGAAACCCGAAGGCTACAATGAGAGTTGGTACGAACTCCTCCTCCGCAATTACGAGGCGGGCGAGACGGGACTTCCCTGGATCAATTCCCCGATGCCAAATCGAAAGACCGACACCAACAACCGACTCGGCTTTTCCACCGACTTCATCGGGCAGAACTATGACTACCCCGATGCCTCGTATGCGGAACGCGAGGTCATCGTGAAACGCCATCGCCTCTACCAGCAGGGGCTCATGTGGACGCTTGCCTTTCATCCCCGCATGCCTGAGAAAATTCGCCAACAGATCTCACGATGGGGGATGTCGAAAGACGAGTTCACCGACGGCGGCGGCTGGCAGGAACAACTCTATATCCGCGAGGCGCGGCGCATGATCTCGGACTTCGTCATGACCCAGAACCATTGCCAGCACCGCATTCCTGTCGAGCAATCCGTCGGCATGGGTGCCTACACGATGGACTCCCATCACGTCCAGCGTCACGTCGATGAAAATGGCCTGGCCCGCAATGAGGGCGACGTGCAGGTGGGTGGCTTTCCGCCCTATCCGATCCATTACCAGTCCATCGTTCCGAAGCGCGGCGAATGCGCGAATCTCCTCGTGCCCGTCTGCCTCTCCGCGACACACATTGCCTTCGGTTCGATCCGCATGGAGCCCGTCTTCATGGTGCTGGGTCAGTCTGCCGCCACCGTCGCGAGCCTCGCGATCGATGCCGGTGTCGCCGTCCAGGAGGTGGATTACCCCACCCTGAAAACACGTCTTGAATCCGACAAACAAATCCTGAACTACACGGCTCCTCCCCGGCCCGCAGCGAACTACACGCCTCTCGAAACGCTGAGGGGAATCGTCGTCGATGACAGCGCCGCAACCCTCTCCGGCGAGTGGCTTCCCTCTACCGTGGGCAGCGGGATTCACCAGGGTTATCGCCATGACAACGCCGCCCGTGACGGAAACGCCAGCGCCGTCTTCACTGCGACCCTACCCGCGGCGGCTCGCTACGACGTGCAGATCGCCTGGTCGCCGAACGCGAATCGCGCCACCCAGGTGCCCGTGCGCATCGACCATTCCGGAGGATCGAGCGTGGTGAAACTCGACCAGCGCAAGCGACCCGAAATCGACCGCTATTTTGGATCCGTGGGGATCTTCTCTTTTGATGCGACGGGTCGAGTGACGATTTCGAATCCGAACACCGATGGGCACGTCGTCATCGACGCGGTGCGGTGGGTGAAGGTCGAGTGAGGCAGCGTGATCCCCAAGCTCGCCCGGAATCGCCAGTTCGCCCGCGTCGCGACCACCGTCACCCCATCCCTTCCGTTTGACCCACCCCGCGCCGCGCCGTAGGTTCCCCGCCTCATGCTTCTGGTTATCGACAACTACGACTCCTTCACCTACAACCTCGTCCAGTATTTCGGCGAGTTGGGGGCGGACCTTGTCGTCCACCGCAACGACCAGATCACTCTCGACGAAATCCGCGACCTCGCCCCCGAGCGCATCTGCGTCTCGCCCGGCCCCTGCACCCCGACCGAAGCGGGAATCAGCTGCGAGGTCATCCGGCGCTTCGGCGGCGAGATTCCCATCTTCGGCGTCTGTCTCGGTCACCAGTGCCTGGGCGAAGTCTACGGAGGTGACGTCGTCCGTGCAGACCGACTCATGCACGGGAAAACCTCTCCGATTTTTCACAATGGCGAGGATCTGTTCCGGGGTATCGAATCTCCCTTCGAGGCGACGCGTTATCACTCTCTCCTCGTGAAACGCGACACGCTGCCCAGCTGCCTCGAGATCACTGCGGAGACGGCCGAAGGCGAGATCATGGGGCTGCGTCACCGAGAAAAAGCAGTCTACGGCGTGCAGTTCCATCCCGAATCCATCCTCACCACTCCGGGAAAGCTGATTCTGAAAAACTTCCTCGCATTGTGATCCGACGAGGGCGCAGTCCGGATCCAATCCGTCAAACCGATTGCCTATGAAACACCCGTTTCCAATCTTCCTATGCCTCTGGCTGCTCCTCCCATCCTGCCTCCTGATGGCAGACGAGGCGGAGATGGCTCCGGTTTGGAAAATCTCGGATGCCGACTCGACTGTATTTCTCGCCGGCTCGATTCATCTCCTCCGCGAATCGGATCTGCCAATCCCCGTCGCCTTCGACCGAGTCTATGCGGAGGCCGAGGACGTGGTCTTCGAGATCGACATGGCCCTGATGAGCCGCCCGGAATCGACCCTCGAGATGCACCGGCTCGGCTCCCTGCCCGACGGAGAACGTCTCGGAGACCGCCTCGGGTCCGCCACGATGCTGCGGCTCCGCAACTACCTGGCGGGACGAAATCTGCCCGAACGCACCTTCGACGCCTACCAACCCGGCATGGTCTATCTGCTCCTCTCCTCTCTCGAGGCCACCCGCCACGGAGCGAAACCTGAACTCGGACTCGAGACCACCTACTACGCCAGATGTGTCGCCGACGGAAAACCCAGTCGCGGCCTCGAAACCATCGCCTTTCAGGTCTCACGACTCAATCGCTTCGAAAATGCGAAAGTCGAGAAACTCATCAACAAAGCCCTCGATGAGGTCGATGACAGCGCCGCCACGCTCGATTCCATCACCTCGGCATGGAAGAGTGGTGACGCCCAAAAGCTTGCCGGAGTCATCACCGATCAGGCCGAGTTCACGCCCGAGCTGCGCGAGGTTCTCCTCACCGAACGAAACCGCAACTGGATCCCCGAGATCGAAAAGGCTCTCGCTACCCGGCGGGATGTGATGTTCCTCGTCGGTGCCGCTCATCTCGTGGGCGAGAACGGAGTCGTCGACCTGCTCCGCGACAAAGGACTCGAAGTGACTCAGATGACGAATGATCCCTGAATCGATTCCCTTGCCGCCATGACTGCGAATCACGAACTGAAACTCTATATCAAACCGGGCTGCCCCTGGTGCGTCGACGCGGTCGCTTGGCTCAGGAAAGCAGGCTATCGTTACCAGTTGATCGATGTGATTGCCGATTCCGCAAAATTCGAGGAGATGCGGAGGCTCTCCGGCCAGAGCAAGGCACCCACCCTGGTCTGCGGAGATCTTCTCCTCGCCGACTTCGGCATCGACGAACTCGTTCCCTTTCTTCGCGAAAACGGGATCAACCCGTGATGTCGGAAGGCGTGCTCGGGGCGTTTCTTTGCGAGAGCACCAGGAAGGATTCGCCCACGTCTTTTCCGCCCAGGACATTATCGCAGACTCCGTAACGCCCGAGAAACGCGGCCTGCGTTTCGAGGAACGATGGATTCCACCCCAGATCGTTCCCCCACGCCACGAGATCGTCGAAAACCACATCGCAGGTGAGATCCTGTTTGCCAAAACGCGAATAGATGCCCGCTCCTTCGATCCGCTCCTGTTTGCAATAGGCCCGCATCGTACCCCCGGGGCGTCGCGAGTAGACTCCGGAGGCGTTCGCAGCACCATAGTCGATTGTCAGGATCGATCCCGCCTTCCAGGACGGAGCCCACGACTTCAGCCAGTCGCGATAGGATCCGTGCAGCTCGATGCGCTGCCCTTCCGACGGATTTGCCAATCGCGTCGCGGAGAAATCCTCGGGCCTCCATCCACTCGGTGGTTCGCGGAATTCCTCGCACAGGCCGCCCTTCTCAAGACACACCCACACCTCGCGCCAGTTTCCTTCCGAGAACCGAAACCAGTTTGCGGGAAAAGCATCGACAAGCTCATTGGAAAACACGAGCGCCCTGCCCCCACAGGCCGCGAGCGCATCGGCGGGAGTCTCGTGCCAGGCGGTCACCCCGTTGCCGAGACGGCGGCGCTGCCGATCACGCAGGATGGGTGAGACCTCGACAAGATGATAGCGCAACGACCGTCGTCGCCACCATCCGAGTGATTTCCAAATGGCAGCGGCAAGTGCTCCATTGCCTCCTCCGATCTCGATGAGGGGGATGGGTTCACGCCAGCGGTGATGCTCGATTTCTCCGCGGATCCAACCCGCGATGGTCCTGCCCAGTCCGTCCGACAGGGTTGCCGAGGTCGCGAAATCGCCCCGTCTCCCAACATCGGCGATACCGGACGTGTAGTACCCAAACACCGGATCGTAGAGCGCCAGGGCCATGAAATTCGCAAAGGTCATGGCTCCGCCACGAGCGGCAAAGGCTTGTTCGAGAAATCTGCGAAGATCGGGCATGGTGGAACCGCAGCTAAGAGGGTCTCGCGAGAGAGTCAAGAGGGTCGGCTCGGCTCGGAGAACCCGGTTGACATCCCCGGCGCGGATGTGGAATAGTTTTCTCCTTCTGAAATCGCTGCGTCCATTCCTTCTGTCGCTTCTCTTCGCCGTGCTCGCGGCAGGAGGGAATACGACGTTTTGTTCGGTGCTCTCCGTGATCGGCCTCAAAGCCCACCATCACGCTGTGGTCGACGGCGTTGCTTCAGACCTTTCCGCTCCCTGCACCGGAGATCACGGAAACGAACGTCACGATGGCGAAGACCACCGCCGCGATGAAGTGCCCTGTCCGGAATCGTGCGAACTACGCCTCGACGTGGCCACAACCGCAATCTCCCTCAAGATTCCGGTTCTCGTGGAATCGTTCGCCGCCTCCCTGTCCGCGAAAGCGATTCTGCCGATTCATCGTCCCATTGGGGACGATCATTTGCGACTCTGTCCGGATCTTCCACCCGGAATGGGTTCGCTCTGCACCCCTCCATTCACGGGGTGCTTCCTGATTTGAGGCAGCCGGTCTATTTCTGATCCGGCGATGGGACTTCCGCGTATCCCGTCGCGCCTTCCCGGATCCGTGCGCCCCGATGCCGGGGTCCACCGCAGTGATCGACCTTTTCTGTCCACTTTCCAATCCCTCGCCTGTTCCGATGAAACATTTTCTCTGTTTGTTAGGATCATTCCTCAGCTTCACCCTCGCCTTTGCCAAGGAACCCTCGTCACTCTCCCGTGACGAGGCAATTCGACTTGCCTTTTCCCGGCAACCAGGCCTGAAGGTGGCGTCCCTCGTGATCGATCGCGCGAAATCCGGGATGCGCTGGTCGGGGCGGCTTGAG
>CALDKL010000550.1 GCA_937898895.1 uncultured Verrucomicrobiae bacterium
CGCTCCATCGGGTCCCATCTTCACATCAATGGGACGAAAGGCTCCGTGGGTCGAGGTGACAAGGTCGGCGAGCTGCGTCGAGGTGTAGGCACTGCCGTTGTCGGAGAGTTGGAAGAGGTTGATGCGGTTTCCGCGAAAATCGGGTGCCGCGAGGGTGTCCCGGAGGGAGTCGGGCACATGCCCGCCGGTGAGGAACTCGAGTCCGCAATGCTTTGGCTGTCCGGGATTGAGGCCCGACAGGATGCGGGTCGCTCCGGGAGAGGTGAGGAACACGCTGCGAGGAAAGACGAAGTTGATTCCCTGGCCCCCGGCCCCATCGGTCAGGAAACTCTGGCCCCAGGTGTCGAAGGCGTGACCCCAGGGGTTGACGAGGCCCTTCATAAAGACTTCGGCGCGGCGCGTCTCGGGGCGGTAGTGCCACATGCCCCCGCCAAGGAGTCGGCGGACTCCGTAGGGGGTTTCGAGGTGAGTGTGAATGTAGATCGACTGATTGAGCCAGAGCATGCCTTCCGGTCCCCATCGAAAGGTGTGGACGAGGTGGTGGGTATCCTCGGTGCCGAAGCCTGACAAAACGACATGGCGTTCGTCGGCGACGTCGTCTCCGTCCGTGTCGCGGAGAAACAGCACCTCGACCGAGTTCGCCACGTAGCAGCCGCCGTCTCCTGGCAGGACGGCCGTGGGGATGTGGAGATCGGTGGCGAAATCCGTGTGCTTTTCCGCGACGCCATCCCCGTCGGCGTCCTCGAGGATGACGATCTTGTCCTGCTCCTCCTGGCCGGGCTGGATGTGTGGGTAGAGCGGGCTGCTCACGACCCAGAGGCGTCCCCGTCCATCCCAGTTCATGTGTGTGGGGCTGGGTACGGCGGGTTCGTGGGCGAAAAGATTGATCTTCGCGCCTTCGAATAGTCGGAAGGACTTGATCTGCGCATCGACGGCTGTGTCGGGAATGTCGCGGAGGCCGTTCTGTGCGGCGAGGGGGGGCAGCACGGCGAAGAGAAGGGCGGCAGGAAAGAGGATTCGAGGATTCATGAGGGGCAGGGCGTTGGCCACCGCAAGGAGGCGCAGGAAATGAGGGCAAAGGGCAGGGGAGAAGTCAGTTCTTGGGGAGACCGGCAAACACCGTCGTACGCGCTTCGGCGACCTTCTTTTCCTGGGCGGTGATGAGAGGATCGAACATGGGGATCTCTTTGGCATTCTGCCCCTGTTCGTGTTTGCGGAAGAGGAACAGGTAGGTCTCGTTCGCGGGACGCCAGCGATGAAAGAAGAGACGGTCTTTTTCGACGATGGCAGAGCGCAATCCGGCGAGCGTCGCGTCGTGGTTCTGCGAGAGGGAACTTTCCGGATAACCCAGGCCCTTCACCACGGCGCGGGCCACGAGGGCGTGCCCCGCCTCACCGTAGTTGACGCCGTCTTCGGTGAGGGCGGGATGGGCGATGCCGCCATCGAAGGTGTCGCCGCCGAGGGCCGCGAACAGATCGACAAAACGTGCCTGGTTGGTTTTTGCCAGGGTGCGAAGGCCATCGCGGATCGAGGCGAGGTGGTGGTTTCCGCGGGTCAGGTCGGGGAGGGGAGCACCGAGATTTTCGAAGGGCGGAGGCGAGAGCAGGACGATCTCGCGCAGCCCCTCGCCCGAGGCGGCCCGGACGGAGTCGAGGAGCGTCTGATAGCCCTCGAGAAAGGACACTCGGCTCGCTTCGAAACCGGAGCCGGAAAGGCGGTTCGCCTCTCGGGCGGTTTCATTGGTCCACCCCTGATCGGAAGAGAGGGCTATCTCGGATCCGTAGCAGAGGAACACAACCGTTGGTTTGATTTCACCGAGGTTGCGGGCAAGTCGCTCTCGGCCCTCGGCGGGAGGCCCGAAATACGAGCGAGCGTCACCGTAGACCGAATCGCCGCTCCATCCGAGATTGCGAAAGACGAGATCCTTCACGCCGGGCCCCGCCGCGAGCTGCAGCGAGGCCTCGAGATGGCCATAGAGCCGGGCGCGTTCGACGAGGGTATTGCCGAGAAAGACGATGCGGTCACCGCTCCGGAGGGGAGGGGAGGTCTCCTGCGCCACGAGAGACAGGGTGCTGCCGAGAAGCAAGGCGGGGAACAGAGAGAGTTTCATGAGGGAAAATGCGTCGGGAATCTGCGTCAAGTATCCATGAAGTGATCCGGGGGGCCAGTCCCCGTTCACGCCAATGCCGTGTCGCCGAAGGAAAGGGTTGTACTGCGAGACGGCGTGGGAATCGAGAAAATTGCAGCGAACAGCCGCAGACGATGATCGGTTTGAAAAACTCTCGTTTTCGCCTTGCACCCCTTTGGCAAATCGTTCTACAAGGACGGAGGACTTTCGTCTCTCTTGTGAAATGAAGATTTTTCTCCTGCCGCCGCTCCGGGTGATTCTGCGGTCTCGATTTCACGCCGGACTCCTGATCCGGTTTCTGTTGCTGATCCTGTTCTCTGCGCCGATTCCCCTGTGGGCGATCTCCCTGACCGGGGCCAACGGACGGGCGGTGGAGTTTCACCTCATTGAATCCGCCACCCCGAAAGGTCTGACGGCGAGGATGGCTCCGGACGGTCCCGTCATCGGCATTGCCTGGGACAAACTCGATCTGGGGGCGTTGGAGCGCGACCACAAGGCGATTCACGACGCCTATCTCCGGGCGCAACAAGGTGAGACCGTGACACTGAATCTCAGCCAGGACACGCCCGGCGCGATGCCCGCCCCCGGAGGAGCCCCGGCACCCTCTGCCGCCCCGGCGGCCACCCCGGCCCCGGAACGATTTCCCGGCTGGATCGAGACGAAGTCCGGGCCCTTCGTCTTCCTGATGCAACTGCCCGCCGAACCGGCCAGGGGCATTCTCCTGCTCTCCTATGGACAATACGGGCAGTCCTTCGAGCGGTTTGTCGAGCACCAGCGTGGCAGCGGCGTGTGGGGCGCTTTCCAGAACAAACACCATCTCGCCCTGCTCGCCTACGATTTCTCCGAAGGCAAGCTGCCATCCGACCCGACGGTGATCGAGGACTTCGTCTTTGCCAAAAAGGGGAGTGGCAAAGCCCTTGAGGCGGCGATCAAGGCTCTCGCGGCGAAGACAAAACAGCCTGCTCTCGCCGACCTGCCGATTGCGATCTACGGGGCGGAGCGGACCGGTGCGGCCTTTGCCTATCATTTTCTGCAATACCACCCCGAGCGGGTCATCGCTGCCGTCATCAGCAAGGGCGCGTTTTACGACGGAGAGCCGAGTTCGACATCCGTCCAGGTTCCGGTGCTCTACATCTGGGGGGAATATTGCAACAATCCCGAACGATGGGGATCGGCCAACCACGCGACCACCGTCCTGGAAAAGGCGGCCGCCTTCCATCCCAACTGGACGAATGGGCGCGAGTATCGCGGGCAGTGCGACCAGACTCCCGTGGTCGAACATTTCGGCAAGCAGTATCTGCTGGAAATGGTGAAGGCGCGACTTCCGGAGAAAAAGGAGGCTGGGAAGGGAGAATCCAAACCCGCCGAGGAAGGGGCGACGGCGGCCGGATCTGAGAACTTCGGGTTGATCCCGCTGGATCGGGCAAAGGGCTCGAAAGGGAATGTGGAGACCGGGGAAGCGATCCACCTGACGGACCCGGACCAGGCCCTTGCGGCGGAGGAAACCTTTCTCCCCAACGATGCCGTCGCGAAGCTCTGGAAGGCCTTTGTCCTCGGAGAACTCGAGGCTCCGGCTTCACCGCAAACGCCTCCGTGATCGTGAGCGACCCAACTCCCTCCGCGCCTGGGGAGCCGTCCGACTGTCGCGATTGCGGTGTATTGCGAGCCAGGGAATTCGCCAGCCAGAAGGGTGGTTGGGCGGATCACGATACCTTTCTGCCGACCGCATGGAAACGATTGGAATGCGTCCGGGATTTTCGCCCCGGAGACCCCAGGGCGATCCAATTGCTCCGTTGCTCCGGATGCGGAGCCTGGTTTCTCTACCGGGCACAATATGAGTATCTCGCCGGAGGCAGCGAAGACGAGCAATTGATCTTCCGCCTGGACCCGTCTCAGGCGGAAGAGATCCTCGCGGGGAACCTCGAGCGAATACCGGAGAGCTGAGGCACCCCGGCTCTGCGAGAATCCGTCAGAGAATCCCGTGTTTTCGGAAGACTTCCGCCACGGGCACTCCCGCAGCGAGTTCCTCCCGCACCGTATTTTCGCCGGAAACCTTCTCTTTCGCCGCAGCGATGACACTGGCCGCAACTTCCTGGGGGATGATGACAACCCCGTCGCAGTCGCCGAGGAGGTAATCTCCCTGTTTTGTGGCGACTCCATCAATGAGAATGGGCTGACGGATTGCGACGACATCGAGGCGCCCCTTGCTGTCGGCCGGGGAAATCCCGATACCGAACACGGGAAACTCGAGGCGGTGGAGCGCCCACAAGTCGCGGCAGCAGCCGGTCATGACCACTCCCTGGACTCCCTTGGCGAGGCAGGCGGTGCTGAGGAGTTCCCCCCAGAACGCACAGGTTTTGTCGTGCCCCGCATCCACCACGAGGACATCCCCGTTTGCGGCGGTGTCAATGGCTTCCATCTCGAGTGCGTAGGGATGCTCGGGCACGGATTGGACGACTTCGGCGCGCAGGGTGAAGACACGTCCCGAGATCTTCTGGGCCGATGTCAGGGGCCGAACCGAGGGTCCGAGGCATTGGTTGGGGTAGCCGTGGGCGTCGAGCACGTCGGCCACGACGGCGGAGTAGAGTGAGGAGAGATCGTTGAGCATGGTGTGGAGATAAAGGGTTCTTTCAGGAATCGAGCCAGCGGTCGAGATGAGAGGCGATGAAAGCGGAGTCCTGCCATTCCGGATAGGCGTTCATCACGCGGTCAATTTCTTCCGACTGGCCGGGGGAGAGTTCCTCGCGCGGATCGATCCAGACGCGGGACGGGAGCAGCCCCTGGCGTCGCAACCATTCCTGGATTCCGGCGATGCAGCCGGCAAATCCGTG
>CALDKL010000551.1 GCA_937898895.1 uncultured Verrucomicrobiae bacterium
TTCGATGCCAACTCGATCCGCATCCAATCCGCCACCGGAGAAATCGTGACCTTTCCCCTCGGTCAAGGCACCCCCCGCGACAAACACCTGTTTGAAACCCCCGTCGCGGTGGGAGGGTGGTTCGAGTTGGTGAAAGGGCGCGGTTCCACCTGGAATCCGGACAGCCCCACGATCCGGATCCATGTCGGAAACAGGGATGGCCTGCGCCTCGGGGTTCAGGGATTTCTCACCTCCTCGCGCAACACCAACGACGATTCCCTCTCGGTCTGGCTCGAATGGCTCGATGCGCCCGACCTGGTTCTGGGAGGCACCACCCACACGATCACCTGCGATGTGATCGCGACGCCGCCGCGCTGATTCGTACCTCCGAGCCGAGTTCACGGCTCGCGCCGCTTTCGCTTTTTCGGTTTTTCTTTCTTTGGCGCGACGCTGCCGCCTTCGTTCGCCGTCGGCATGGGTGCTCCGATTTCCGCTCGCCAGGCCTTGAGCCGCTCGTGCATCTCCTTTGCCTTGTCCGGTTGCGCGGCGGCAAGGTTCTTTGTCTCGCCGAGATCCGCGCCCAGGTCGTAGAGTTCGAGCCGCCCGTCCTCGAAGAACTCCATCAGCTTCCAGTTGCCCTCCTGAATCACCCCGACGGGCGTGGTTCGCCAGGAGTCTTTGCCCGCCCCGAGATAGCCGGGCATGTGCTGGTAGATGGCGGTGCGCTTCAGGCTGGCCGAGGGATCCTTCAGGAGCGCGACGAGGCTTTCTCCATCCTGCGCCTGATTCGGAGCGGGGGCGCTTGCCATTTCGAGAAAGGTCGCCGGCAAATCGACATGGATGGTCGGGGCCTCGCAGACCGAACCCTGCTTCGCCACCCCCGGCCACCGCACGATCAGGGGCACGCGAGTGCCGCCTTCGTACTGGCTGCCCTTGCCCGAGCGTAGCGGTGCGTTGTCCGTGACGTCTCCTCCTTCTTTGATACCCTCGCGCTCATAGCCGCCCACGCCACCATTGTCGCTGGCAAAGACGACGACGGTATTCTCCGCGAGCTTCAATTCATCGAGCAGGGAGAGGATGCGACCGACGCTCTCGTCGATACTCGCGATCATCGCGGCATAGACGGGATCATGGTGACCGCCGACAGCGGGCCTGGACTTGAATTTCTCGATCAGCTCCGGCTTGGCCTGGTGGGGAGTGTGAACCGCATAATGAGGCAGATACAGGAAAAACGGCTCCTCCTTTTTGCGCCGGATGAAATCCACGGCCTTGTCGGTGAGAAAGTCGGCCAGATACGCGCCCTCGGGCACCTCTGTAGGCGGGTTGGTCCCAAAGTCGAAGTGTTTTCCGCTCGAGACGATGGCCTCATCGAAGCCGCGCCTGGCGGGATGATATTCGCCCCTTTCGCCGAGGTGCCATTTCCCGAACATGGCCGTCGCGTATCCCGCTGCCTTGAGCGACTGAGCGATGGTGATCCTGTCGAGGGGCAGGGACGTGACGTTGTCGACGGGGCGCAAGGGACGCATGCTCCAATCAAAGCGATCGATCCCACCCACGGTGTAGACCCCGGTGCGGGCACCGTATTGTCCCGACAGGAGTGCGGCTCGACTCGGCTGGCAATTCTGTGCGTGGTGGTGATTCGTGAACCGCATCCCGGCGGCGGCGAGGCGGTCGATGTTCGGCGTTTCATAGTACCCGCTGCCCTGACATCCGAGGTCGGTGTAGCCAAGGTCGTCGGCGAGGATGAAAATCAGATTGGGCCGCTCCGCCGCGTGGGAGGCGATGAAAAACGACAGAGATACGGAGGCAGCGAGAAGCGTTCGGATCATGAGATGGAATGGGCTCGGGGAGAAAACCCCGCCGCGGCCGGGACGTTGCAAAACCGGGGAAGGGAATCGCGAAGATTTCCTCGGGAAGGAGCTGCGGCGAAAATGCGCCCTTGTCGAGTCCCGTGCCCGATGGCAATCATGCTCCATGGAAACGCGCCGGGATTTTCTGAAAGCCGCCACAGCCATCGCCGCAGGCACATGGCCCACCGCCGTAAGACGGGCCCTCGCCATCGAACCCGATCCCGGGTCTACCGTTTGGGACGCCGAGCACATCGTGATCCTGATGCAGGAGAATCGCTCCTTCGACCATGCCTTTGGTTCGCTGCGCGGGGTGCGCGGTTTCAATGATCCCCGCGCCGCCGTGCTCCCGAACGGAAATCCCGTCTGGCTTCAGAGCAACGCCAAGGGCGAGACCCACCTGCCCTTCCGCCTCGATCTGAAGGGAAGCAAATCCACCTGGATGGGTTGCCTGCCGCATAGCTGGGGCGATCAGCAGAAGGCCTGGAATCATGGCAATCACGATGGCTGGCTGGAGCACAAGGCGTCGGGAAACGAGGAATTTGCCGAACTCCCCCTGACCCTCGGCTATTACAACCGCGAAGACCTGCCCTTTTACTACGCGCTTGCCGACGCCTTCACGATCTGCGATCAGAATTTCTGCTCCTCACTCACGGGCACGACCCCGAATCGGCTCCACCTCTGGACCGGGACGATTCGGGCCGAGGCCGATCCAGGGAGCAAACCCCACGTCTCCAACAGCGAGGCCGACCTCGACTCGCTCGTGTCGTGGACGACCTTTCCCGAGCGGCTCGAGTCGCTCGGCATTTCCTGGGCGGTCTATCAGAATGAATTGATTGTTCCGACCGGACTCGGCAGCGAAGAGCAAGGCTGGCTCGCCAATTTTGGCGACAATCCGCTGGAATACTTCACCCAGTACGGCGCCCATTTCCATGTCCGACACCGCGCCCATCTCGAGGCCGAGGAGAAACGCCTCGCGGCGGAGCCCTCGCCGTCGGAAAAGACCGCGAAAGATCTCGCGACGATCCGGGAAGCCCTCTCGCGGTGGCGCTCCGTCGACCCGGCGGAGCGGGCCGCCCACCCAGAGAACCTCCATCGCAAAGCCTTCACGACGAATGAAGGAGATCCCCACTTCCGCGAACTGGAGACAGTCACCTATCGGGACGGAGAAACGGAACGCTCCATGAGGGTGCCACGAGGAGACGTGTTCCACCAATTCCGCAAAGACGTCGAGACGGGGAACCTGCCAACGGTTTCATGGCTGGTGGCTCCGAGACTGTTTTCCGATCATCCGGACTCGCCCTGGTACGGAGCCTGGTACATCGCCGAGGCAATGGACATCCTCACGCGCAATCCTGCCGTGTGGAAAAAGACCGTCTTCATCCTCTGCTATGACGAAAACGACGGCTACTTCGACCACGTGCCGCCCTTTGTGCCGCCCGATCCTGCGGATCCACTCAGTGGCAAGACCTCCGAAGGGCTTCGCCCCGAACTCGACCGCGTCGCGAATCATGCCGCCCACGACGGACCCATCGGACTCGGATACCGTGTGCCTCTCGTGATTGCCTCGCCCTGGAGCCGGGGTGGCTATGTCTGCTCGGAAGTGTTCGATCACACTTCCATCCTGCGATTTCTCGAACGCTTGCTGAGTCGCAAGACCAACCGCGAGGTGAAAGAGTCCAATATCACCCCGTGGCGCCGCGCGGTCTGCGGGGATCTCGCCAGCGCCTTCCGCCCTGCCGACGGGAGCGAATCGCCCGTCCTTGCCAAAGTCGAACGCGATGCCTTCCTCGCCTCCGTCCATGCCGCCAAATACCGACCCGTGCCGGAACCCGGTCGCCCCCTGTCCACTGGGGAGATTCAGCTCGCCAGGGAATCCCTGAGCCGCCTTCCCGCGATGCCTCGGCAGGAATCCGGGACGCGTCCGGCCTGTGCTCTGCCCTACGAGTTGACCGTCCACGGTTCCCTCGGGAAAGCACGCGATCGGTTTCGCATCGCGTTTTCCGCAGGCAAGTCTCTGTTCGGAGATCAGTCCTCGGGTGCCCCGTTTCGCGTGACCTCGCTCGGTCTCTCCGATCCGGGGAAAGCTCGCGTCCGTCACTATGCCGTCGCCGCCGGGCACACCGTCGAGGATTTCTGGTCGCGGGGCGATTTCACCGAGGGGCGATACCGAATCCGCGTCGATGGACCAAACGGATTCTACCGCGAATTTGCCGGAGATCAGGGCGATCCCGGAATCGAGCTGTCGTTTGAACCGACCCTCAGCAACGGCACCCCCGACGGCAACGCCAGGCTCATCCTCCGCTCGGAGGCAAACGCGGCCCTCGAGGTGCAAATCGCGGATCTCGGCTACGGAACCGGCTCGCAGACCATCGACCTGGAACCCGGCGCGACCCGGCACCATTCACTCGATCTCTCGGCGAGCCACTCGTGGTATGATCTGCTCGTGACCGTGAAAGGCGCATCGGCCTTTTCCCGACACCTCGCCGGACACGTCGAGACCGGACGCACGAGCCGCTCCGATCCGCTCATGGCGAGAGGGTAGCCGATCATGCCCGAGATCTCTCGAAAGACACCAAAGCAGGCCCGAAACACACGCCAGGCGGGTCCGATTCCGCCTCTGCGTGTCACCTCACCGTTCCACCGCCATCGCGATGCCCATGCCTCCTCCGATGCAGAGGCTGGCAATGCCGCGGGGCAGCCCCTCGTCCTCCATCCGGTGCAACAGGGTCGTGAGCACCCTCGCCCCGCTCGCGCCGATGGGATGCCCGAGGGCGATGGCTCCACCGCGCCGATTGAGCCGATCCGGATCGATCCCTAACAAACGCGCACACCCGAGCGTCTGGGCGGCGAACGCTTCGTTGATTTCGATTGCCTCCACCTCATCGAGACTCCAACCGGCCCGGCCACAGGCACCCCGGATCGCCTCGACCGGCCCCAGGCCCATCAGTGCCGGATCGCAGCCCACCGCGGCGCTGGCGACAATACGTCCGCGCGACACGAGGCCGAAGCGCGAGACCGCATCGTCCCCTGCCAGCAGCACCATCGCCGCCCCGTCGTTGATGCCCGATGCGTTGCCCGCAGTGACGCTGCCATCGGTGCGAAAGGCCGCCTTCAGCCTGGCAAGGGCCTCCTCCGTCGTTTCCGGACGTGGGTGTTCATCCTCACTGACCCTGCCCTCGCGTGTCGGAATGGGAACGATCTCACGGGCGAAGGCTCCGCGATGCGCGGCGGCGAGGCGCTGACTGCGCGCGGCAAAGGCATCCTGCTCTTCGCGGGTGATCCCCAGCTTTTCAGCGATGCGCTCGGCTGTCTCCCCCATGCCGATCTCGAGCATGGGGTCACTCAGCCCGTCGAGAAAAAGGGAATCGGTCAGGGTGGAATCGCCGAGTTTTCGACCCCATCTCGCCTCGAGGGCATAATGCGGTGCCCGGCTCATCATTTCGACCCCGCCCGCCAGCACGAGCCCGCATTGTCCGAGTCGGATGGCGTCTGCGGCGAGCGCCACCGCCTTCAGAGACGACCCACAGGCCATGTTCACAGTGAAGGCCGGAACCGACTCGGGCAGACCGAGACGCCAGCCCACCTGGCGGGCCACATTCATCCCGCTGCCTGCCTGGAGCACCTGACCGACGATGACTTCGCCGATCTCCGGTCGCAACGGTTCCGGTACGATTGCCTCCGCGACGGCGAGGGCGAGGTCTGCAGCGGAGAGCGATTTGAGCCCGCCTCCAAAGCGGCCGATGGGAGATCGTTTTGCGTCGATGAGATGGACGGCAGTCATGGCTTCGAACCTAGTATGGCGATCGCTAAATACGTGTGCAAGACCCGTGGAAAAGAGGCCCACGATCTTAAAAAGTATCGAGCGAATCGCGCTGATTTTTAAGACGTGAAATGTATATTTTGTGCACGAATTTAGCGATCACTACACTAGTGCAGCGTTTGCCAAATTCCTGCACAAAATGGTTTTTTCACCATTGCGAAGTGCGTCCGCTTCGCTCGGGTTGTCGTTTGATCTCCCGGGCCTCATTTCCACCTCCCGCTTTGAAGTGGAAACCGATTCCTCACGAATTCGGCTGGCCCGGCGGGGCCGCTCCCCAACGGACCCCAACGCAGATTGTTCGGGCGTTCACATCCCCATTTCGCCAAGTGTTGCGGCCACCACCGGGGCGAATTCCATCTGACCCAGCACATCCCTTCCGGGATCCACCCCCGGCGCGATCTCGACGAGGCGAAGCCCCTCGTCCGTCAATGCAAAAACGGCCCGCTCCGTGACATAGAGCACCTCCTGCCCTCGCGCCAGAGCCGTGGGACCGTGGAAGGAAACCTGGTCTAACGAACGCACAAACTTGGCGTGTTTACCCTCCCGAACGATTCGCAGTTTCCCGTGCTCCAACGCGATCTCGAGATCCCCCGCCCGAAACGTGCAGCAGAAGACGATCCGTCGCGCACTCAGGGAAATGTTCATGAAGCCGCCGACCCCGGCGAAGCGCCCGGCGAAATGGGTCACGTTCACGCTGCCCTCCGCATTGATCTCGACGGCCCCGAGCACTGCGAGATCCAGGCCTCCGCCATCGTAGAAGTCGAACTGAGAAGGCTGGTCGATGATGGCTTCGGGATAATGGCTGCACCCGAAACTCAGACCCGACGCGGGCACGCCGCCGTTGGGACCGCTCTCAATCATGAGCGTAAAATCGCCCAGCTTTCCCGTTTCCGCCGCCACGGAGGCAAGCGCCTCGGGCAGTCCGATGCCGAGATTGACCAGATCCCCGCCGCGCACTTCGCGCAGTGCCCGAGCCCCGATGATCTTGCGCTCGGAAAACGCCAGGCGCGGCACCGCCGCGAGGTCGTCGCCGGACTCCACATAGCTCGCATTGAAGGCTTCTCCGAAAGTCTGATCATGCCCCGCCCCCGCCG
>CALDKL010000552.1 GCA_937898895.1 uncultured Verrucomicrobiae bacterium
GTCTCAATGAGCCACTCGAGAGAAAACTCCCCAATCCCGACTTCGTTGGGACCAAAACCGAGATCCACAATGAAGCTCTCGGCGTCGCCCGGAGTGACTTTCGCCTCGAGATCCCGTCCCGCCCGACGCCGGACCGTTCCCTCAAAGGGAGACGTGACGAGTCCTTCGGCAAAGCGCGCCGGAAACTGGGCCGCCCGGTTGTAGGCATAGATCAATTCCTCCCGGATCTGGTTGGCCCCCGGGGTCGCGAAAGTCTCCCCCTGCAGCTTCTGAACCGCACTCGCAAAGAGCAGCGTTTCGGAAAGGGGACGGAAGGAGACGAGGAGTGCCTTGATTCGCTCCATCTCAGCCAATTCCTCCGGAGAAGGAGTGCCTGGCGGAACGGATGGCGTGGCGGGATTGGCGGCACTCGCAGGAGTGGGCGCAGGCATTGCCGGAGCCGGTTCGGGTGGCGGAACGACTGCCGCCAGCTTCCGAATCGCGGCGATGCGATCGATGCGAAGCTTCACGAACCGAGGTGCCGCCCCAGAGGTCTTGAGCGACTCGGCCCCCTTCCCGAGAGCTACCGCCTGTGCATCCAGGTCCGATGCAATCGCAGAAGGATTCGGGAGGGACTGGATCAGGGCATAATCACTCAGGAACGGCTCGACGAGGCGGCGCAGCCCCCCGATCCAGACATACGATTCCGGTGCCTGTGCTTCATGAAACGCCTGAAGCAGGGTCGCGGCGGAACGGAATTCGCCCTCCTGCCAGTTCTTCAATCCGGCCACGAGCAGCCCGAGACTCTCGACGCCGCTGGCGGAAAACCCTGCTTCATCGGGGCGCACCGGAAGCGGGTCCACAGCCAGCGCGGCAGCCCGCTTGAGGATACCATAGGCCTCATCGCCTCCCACATCCGCTTCCGGAGTGATCGAAAGCACTTCGCGGAACGACTCGGCGGCGAGTTGCGGCTCTCCGTTGAAGAGGCGGGTCGCACCGAGAAAAAAAAGACTCCAGATCCGCGTCGAGGGCAGCGCGGCCCCATTTGCGACGAGGCTGGAAAACGCATCCGTCGCCTCCGGAAAACGACCTTCCACAAACAGAGCGCGGGCGGCGAGAAACTGTCCCGTGATTGTGTTTTCTTCGGCCGTGATGACACGATCCCCTTGTCCGATCCCCAGCTTGCCCTCGACCACGGGAGCCCGGGAGTGCATCAGATAGACAATCAGGGCGAGGGCCGTGGCGACCAGCCCGGCTCCGCCGGCGATCCCCAAGCCGATCCTTGTCTTCTTCGATGCACCCCGCCCATCGGATCGGATCCCAAACTGCCGATGTCGCACCTCCTCGATCTGGGCAATGAGTTCCGCATAGGATTGGATGCGATCCTCGGGACGGTATGCCATCATTTTTTCGACCAACTTGATCGTGGCCCTGGACAGGCCTGGGGCCGCCGACTTCAGGTCGACCGCGTTCTCCTTGATGACCTTCAGTTCCTCCATCGAGGAGGTGTTTGCCTCGAAGGGAGGTTTTCCGGCGAGAGCATGATAGAGCGTCGCTCCGAGACTGTAGATGTCCCCGAGAAACGTGTCGGCCTGCCCATCCAACTTCTCGGGCGGCACGTAAAAAGGAGTCGCCCAGAGATCCTCCGAGAGTTCCTCCCCCCCCTGCTGCAGCGCCAGACCGAAATCGACGAGTTTGGTGGTGCCTTCCTCGGTCACGAGCATGTTCCCCGGTTTGATGTCGCGGTGGATCAGGTTTTCCTCCTGGGCGGCCTGCAAGCCTCGGGCGACATCGAGGGCGATACGCAGCGCCTCGGACTCCGAAAGGGCTCCCTTTTTGGCGATGAGTTGCTCGAGGCTGATCGCCTGTAGGAGCTCCATCGCAATATAGAAGTATCCCTGGTCCTGACCGACGGAAAAGACCTTGACCACATTCGGATGGAGGATCGAGGCGGTGAGTTTTGCCTCGCGTTCGAACATCGCGGCAAGCACTTCGTCCTGACTCAGCGATTGGTGCAGGATCTTCAGCGCGACTTCCCGACCCAGATTCCGGTCGAGCGCCCGGAACACCTGGCTCATCCCCCCCTCCCCGAGTGGCCCCACGATCTGGTACTGGCCTATCGTGGTGCGCACCCGGATCGAGGTGGCACAATGCGGACATTCGATCCTGGAATACGGAGGAAGACCAGACACGTCCAAGGCCTTCCCGCACTCGGAACAGTGCATCACCAAAGGGGAATTGGAGGCCGTTTCTTCCATCAGGAAACCCGCACCGGAACCGGGTCCGCAGGGAAACGCCAGTGTATCGTTCCGTCCCCCGAGGTCCAGTCATTTCCCCGGCTCAGCCAACAAATGCTTCGCGCATCCTGATAATCTCCATAAACGACTCCAAAGGCTTGCCACCGTCCGGGCAGAGGGCTAGTGTGGTGTTATCCAAATTCGTGTGTGAAATTCGTGAGGAATCTTTTTTCACTTCAAGGCGGGAGGAGGGAGTTGAGCCAGCTCAGCGACCGCCGAGTCCCGCGGGAGGTGGAGAAGAGGCCCACGAGGCCAAAAGGCGAGCGGAGTTCGCAAAGGTGAAAATCGATATTGTGCAGGAATTTGGCACCCCCCACACTAGAGTTTGCTTTGCCCTCCATCATGGGAAACCACCCCAATACCGTCGCCATCGGACCTTACCGCCTCGGGGGTGACCGCCCCCTGTTTCTCCTCGGACCCTGTGTGATTGAGTCCGAAGGATTCCTCCGGGAAATCGGTCCGCGCATTCGCGAGATCGCAGACGCAGTCGGGGTCGACTTTGTTTTCAAAGCCAGCTACGACAAGGCCAACCGCAGTTCCGTGAGATCTTTCCGCGGCCTTGGCTGCGAGGAAGGCTGTCGACTGCTCGCCGAAGTCGGAGCCGCGATCGGAGCGCCCGTGACCACCGACGTCCACACCGCCTCCGAAGCCGTCATCGCCGCCGAATTTATCGACGTCCTCCAGATTCCCGCATTCCTCTGCCGCCAGACCGACCTGCTCGAGGCCGCAGCCAGGACCGGCCGGGTCGTGAATGTGAAAAAAGGCCAATTTCTCGCGCCCTGGGACGTTACCAACATAGCCGAAAAGCTCGAAGCCTTCGGATGTCGGAATTATTTCATCACCGAACGTGGCACCACCTTCGGCTACAACAATCTCGTCGCGGACATGAGGGCCATTCCCTGGATGCAGGAAGCGGGTGTGAGGGTCGTGTTCGACGCGACCCACTCCGTGCAGCGTCCCGGCGGAGAAGGCCGCTCGAGCGGCGGAGACGGTCGTCTGGCCCCTGTTCTGGCGCGTGCCGCCGTCGCGGCGGGTTGCGACGGGGTCTTTATGGAAACTCACCCCGATCCTTCCAAGGCTCTCAGCGATGGCCCGAACCAAGTGCCCCTGGATCGCCTTGGCGGAGTCCTGGCCCAGCTTCGCGACCTCCATGCCCTGATCCGGCACCCTCTTGCCTGATGCCCGCCGCCTTTCCAAGCTCTCTGCTCGCAGCGGCAACCCTGTTTGCCTTCGCATCCCCGAGCGATGCCGAAGATTCTCCGAAAGGTGCGGCTCCGTCGAAAGGGCATCCCCCCAGGGATGTCGCGGGCGAAGCGGTGAAATCCGCCCTGCCCCGCGAATTGACAGACCGCATGCCCATCGGACGTGAATTCAAAGGCGTGGCCATCCCATCCTACACCGGTGACAAGCTCAAATCCGTCATGACCGCCGACACCGTCGTCCGTGTCGACGAACGATACCTCGACCTTTTCCATCTCGTGGTAAAGGTATACAACAGTGAGGGTGTGGCCGACACCACGATC
>CALDKL010000553.1 GCA_937898895.1 uncultured Verrucomicrobiae bacterium
GTCGAGCGTGCCGTCATGATCGGTGTCTTCGAAGATGAGGATGCGGTCCTTGCCCTCATGGTGGTTGCCGGGCTCGCGGACAGGGTAGGTATGGCCTTCGATCACCCAGAGCCGACCGCGCGAGTCGAAATTCATGGCGATGGGTTGGGTGATCTGTGGTTCGGCGGCGATGAGATCGACGGCGAAGCCCTCGGGCACCTCCATGCGGGCGAGGGCGTCCTTTGCGGAAAGGCCGCTGCCGTAGTTGTCCTGGGGACGCCCGCCCGGAACCCGCCACCGTTCCAGTGCGGTGGCGGAAAGGGCTTTCGCATTCTTCTGCAGATGGATGGTCAGTCCCTTCTTGCTGCTGCTCACCACATCGGGACGCGAATCCCCGTTGAGGTCGGCGACCTTCACCTCGACTCCGACACCGGAATTGTTGTGAATGAAGTGCGGGACGAATTCCACCTTCTTTTCCGCATCAAGCAGGTTGCGGAACCAGTAGAGGACCGGCTCGCCGAGTCCTCCCGGGTCCTTGCCCTGGTGGGCGAGGTGGCGCTTTCCGGTGACGAAGTCCATCCGCCCGTCGCCATCCACGTCGGCCAGGGCCATCGCATGCAGCTGCGAAAATGCGAGGCCGTAGGGATTTTGTGTGGAGCTTTCGCCCATGAGGTCGTGCTTCTCAAACTTGCCTGGCTCGTACTGCTCGAACCAGCCCAGCCCGTAGCCGTGGGCGTTGTAGGAACTGACCAGGTCCGTGTCGCCGTCGCCATCGAAGTCATGCGCGAGAATCTGAGCCCCTCCGCCGCCATAGGGCAGGTGCGCCCACTTGTGTTTTTGCCAGGGTCCTTTCGCCGGCTCGGCGGGCTGCTCGTACCAGAACGTCTTTTCGATCACGTCGAGACGTCCGTCGCCGTTCACATCCCCGACGCCGAGACCGTGCCCGAAGGGCGTCGCCGCCTCTCCCGTCTCCGAAATCGCGTGCCACTTCCACGACTGGGTTGGGTCGGACCCGGCCTCGTAGTAGCCATAGGCGTTCGCTTTCGCCGCGACGATCTCGGGAAGGCCACCCGGAATCAGGTCGACGAAATGTGGGGACTCGTTGGCGACTTGCTCGGCGATGAGATGCATCTTCCAGTCGGTGGAAGACGATGGATCGCCGGGATTCCGATACAATCGTGCCTCTTTGCCGGGGAAACCGTAGACGAGAATATCCCGCTTCCCGTCGCCGTCGATGTCGTGGATGTAGGAGAAAAAGTTGTCCGAGTATCCCTTTTCCGCAACGAAGGCTTCGCCGGGGGCAAATCGTTTTGCCTCCGAGAACTCCGGTCCCGCATACCAGAACGGTCCGTAGGCGAGATCGGGTTTTCCATCGCCGTTGAGATCTCCCACCGCAGCCCCTTCGGCGAAGAATTCAGAGAGGAGCGGTTTTGAATCCCAGGCCTCCTCGGTGAATGCGGGCAGCGGCAGAAGGGCGGCGACGGCAAGGGCCGCCGGTTTGAGGCGAGGCGATGGATTCATCGGGACACGGGGTTTGGGGAATGATCGAATGGATGGGGGCGCGTGATCTTGGATCGCATGGACGGATCTTATGCGGTTTCGGTCATGTGCTTCAAGGGAGATGCCGCTCATTTTTGCCGATTGAAGGAGTCCCGTAAGAGGTGCCGTTTGCCAAGCCATATGGTCGAAGTGGCCAGCGGCAGGGGATCCTCTTCATCGGTCCCTTTGCTCCGTTTCCCGAGATACCTCAATTGACCTGGGGCCTGTCAGGAGACTCCGGCCTCCGTGCAGCAGAGACAGGGCTGCACCCAGTGGCCCGGGACGACCTCGCGCAATCCCAGATCCATGGAGACACTGTCCTGCCATTTGGGATGACCCATGCGGTGACCGAAGGCGCAACCGGCCGGAGGGTTGATCGGGCTGGGGACGTCGCCTTTGAGCAGCTTTCGTTCGCGCTGAGCGGAAAGATCGATCCGAGGAATCGCCTCGAGGAGAGCCTTGGTGTAAGCATGCCGGGGATTCCGGTAGAGTTCGGCGGCCGGAGCGATCTCGAGAATTTTCCCGAGATACATCACTGCGACGCGGTCGCTCATGTGCTGCACGACTCCGAGATCATGGGCGATGAAGAGGTAAGCGAGGCCTTCCTCTTGCTGGAGCTCGAGGAGCAGATTGAGCACCTGTGCCTGCACGGAGACGTCGAGCGCGGAGACGGGTTCATCGCAGATGATGAGGCGCGGTTTCAACGCGAGGGCGCGGGCGATGCCGATCCGCTGACGCTGGCCTCCGGAAAACTCGAAGGGGTATCGTCCCATCGCATCGACGGGCAAGCCCACGCGGCGAAGGAGTTCGGCAGCCTGTTCGGTGCGCTCGCTGCGCGTGCCGATTTTCTGGATCACGAACGGCTCCTCGAGGATCTGGCCGACGGTGTGCCTCGGGTTGAGCGACTCGGCGGGATCCTGGAAAACCATCTGCATCTCGCGGCGGAGACTCC
>CALDKL010000554.1 GCA_937898895.1 uncultured Verrucomicrobiae bacterium
GGTCGTCTGGGCGCGATACGCCGTCCACGTGGGGCTGATGATCATCATCTTCCTGCCGCGGATGCGCCTGGACCTCGTCCGGACCGTGCAGCCGACCGGCCAGCTCGCGCGGGCCACGCTGATGCTCGGATCGACGCTGTGCAACTTCGGCGCGATCAGCTTCCTGCCGCTCGCCGAGGTCAAGGCCATCAGCTTCGTGTCGCCGCTGCTCGTCACGGCGTTCGCGGTCTGGCTCCTGAAGGAACACGTCGCGAATTTTGGAGCGTTCAGGGATCGGCTGAACGCTGCTCTGGGTCGTCCACTTCGCCCGGGACTCGCCGACGAGTTCATTCGCAGCCTGCATCGCGAGCGCATCCCCTTTGAGGTGGGAGTCATCTATGACGAACTGCGCGTCCGTCGCGAACTTTCCCTCTACGAGTGCACCCTGCTCTTTGCCGAGCGATTGGACGGCAGAACCTGGAAGAGTTACCGAGATGGATGCCATTACCTGAACAAGCGACTTCGCGAAACCCTCATCAAATGCTGCCTTCGTTTCGTCGATGCCGACCTTTTCATCCTCGATGAGTTTCAGCGTTTCCGGGATCTCATCGACGAGGAAAGCGGAAGCGAACAGGCTCGCATTGCCAAAAAAGTCTTTCGACCGAAAAAGGAATCGAGAGTCCTGCTCCTCTCGGCCACCCCGTTCAAAGCCTTCACCGGACACGACGAGGTCGCGCGCGGCGAGGACCACTACGCGGACTTCCGCAAGGTGCTTGGTTTCCTGCTCTCGGGCGAGCAGGATCAACTCGATCATTATGAGACACATCGCAAGGCCCTCCACGGGCAGATCCTCGCCCTGCGCAGCGCCGATTCTTCCGCAATCACCAGCACCCACCGCGATGAGGTGCAGCGTGTCCTGCGTTCGGTGATCTGCCGCACGGAACGCCATCGGGCCGCCGCCGATCCGAAGGGTCTCGTTGACGACGTCTGGAAAGAACCCGGCGGGCAGATCCCCTTCGGACCCGGCGACATCGAAAACTTTTGCGAAACGGACCGCGTCGCCCGAGCCCTTTCCCGAATCGTCGGCTCGGTCGCGAAGCCGGTCGAATACTGCAAATCGGCACTCTTTCCGCTCTCCTTCCTGGATCGGTACCACCTCAAGGAGACGCTCAAGGAATACCGAACTCGCTCGGCGATGCAAGAAGCCATCCGCAAGGCCTCCGGAGCCTGGCTCGACTTCAAGCGGATCGACCGTTACCAATGGTCTCCCAGCGAGGAGGGCGGTTCCGCCAACGCGCGTCTCCGCATGTTGCTGGACCACGCCGTGGGCGCCAAGGGGGCCAATCTCCTCTGGGTGCCGCCCAGCCTTCCATACTATCCGCTCGAAGACGCCTTCGCCGGGAGCGAGGGCTTCAGCAAAACGCTCGTGTTTTCCTCGTGGATCATGGTGCCCCGAATGATTTCCACGCTGATCTCCTACGAAGTGGAGCGGCGCACCATTGGAAACCCGGATACGGTTGAAGCCGGCGAAACCGAACCACGGACCTACTTCACCCCGGACCGAAAACGCCGACACCCGATCCCCCAAATCCGCTTTGCGAGACGCAGCGGGAGAGGCACCTCGCCCCTCGCCAACCTGAGCAACTTCACTCTCCTGTATCCGAGTCTGACACTCCGCGCCGTCGTGGACCCGGTGAACAATCTGCAAGAAGGCCGCAGCCTCGGCGAACTGCGCCGCCGGACAAGCGTCGCGATTCAAGCCCTCCTCGATGCCGCCAATCTCGGCCAATACGGCACCGCAGAGGGAGAGCCCGACCGCTGGTATTGGGCGGCCCCCCTCTTGCTGGATCGGTCCAGGGAAGAGTTCCGATCAGCCGTCGAAACCTGGTTCTCCATCCGTGAAGCGAACCCCGGGAAGAATCGGACGTCCGAGGCAAACGATGCGGAGGACGCTGACTCGAACAGCGCCAGAGAAGACCACTACCAGTTTTTCAAGGCCTGCTTTGAAGATCCCTCGCTCATCGGGTTGTCATCGAAACCACCCTCGGACCTCGCCCCGGTCCTGGCCGACCTCGCCCTCGGCTCCCCTGCCGTCGTGAGCCTGCGTTCCCTCCTGCGCCTCTTCCCTGACGAAGACCTGGCGCTTCAGATCAAACGATCTGCCGAGATTGCCGGTGAATTTTCCTCCCTGTTCAACAAGCCCGAGTCCATCGCCGCCATCCGGCTCAGCGAAACCCACGCATGGTTCTGGCGCATGGTCGCGGACTACTGTGCTTCCGGGTGCCTTCAGTCCGTCCTCGATGAATTTTTTCATCTGCTCAAGGATCAGAATGTCTCCACCGAGGATGCGGTCAATCAGCTTTGTTTCACCATCGTGCTCAACACCGCTACTATCAACGCGGACAGCGCTTAAACCTTTCTGCAAGATGACTCCCGAAACATGAGGTGCCACTATACGGTGGCGCTCG
>CALDKL010000555.1 GCA_937898895.1 uncultured Verrucomicrobiae bacterium
GCCTTGCCCCCGCGTTCCGCCAACTTCAGCCCAAAGCGGCGCAGATCGCTCTCCGTCCCACGCGGTCCGAGGATGTGCTGGGCGCATTGCACCAGCAGCGTACGCACATAGGCGTTACCGGTCTTGCTGATGCCGAGGGCCTTGTCGCTGCCGCCGGATTGGTCCCGCCTCGGCACGATGCCAAAGTAGGCGCCGATGTCCCGGGTCGCCTCGATCCGACGAGGGTCCTCCACGGCCAGGACGAAGGCCAGGGAGGTCACCGGCCCCACTCCGGCGATCTGTCGCAACTGGTGCGCTGCAGGATACTTCTCGGTGCCCAGGCGTTCGATCTGTCCGTCGAGTTGCGCGATGGAGGCGCTCATCGCCTCGATGGCCGAGAGGCTCGGCCCAATGCTGACGAGCAGGCAGGCGGACTCCCCGGCGAGCGCGGTACGGGCACGGGCGGGAAAGGCCGGTGCCGAGCACGTGGAGAGGGTCTTCCCGAGGGATTTGAGCGAGGTGCGCACCGACTGCACCAGCTCCTTGCGCAACTTCACGAGCCGGTCGCGCTGGCCCAGTACGAGCCGGTCGGCCATGGCCTCCTGGCTGATGTGATCCACGGGACTGAGCAGATCGGGATCAAGCCGCGCGATTTTCGCCAGCATGCGCGCGTCACGCTCGTCGCACTTGCGCTCGTTCTCGTAGACAGCACGCAGTTTGCGGGCGTTTGCCACGTAGACCTCGCAGCCCAATTCAAGAAGATGCTCGCTGATCCACGGGCTGTGGGTGCCAACCTCCAGGGCGACCCTCGCCCCCGGGTATTTCCGCGCCAGACCCGTGAGTGCTTCACGGGTGTTGGGCAGAGTTCCTTCGCCAACCCGTTTTCCTGCTTGATCGAGGATGCAATAGTGGTGTTTGTTATCGCCGAGGTCGACGCCGATTGTGGTTTGTGGGATGTCGTTCATTTTGAGAAAGGGATCTTCGCCAACCAGTGGCGCGGCCTCAACCCCTTCTCATTCTATCTGTCTGTTCGGGGACCGTACCGTGTTGGAACGAATGCCCGCCTCGGTCCTGGAGGGATGGCAGAGCCATTTCCTCAATGACCGCATCGTGGAAGGGGAACTCACGGAGCAAGCTGATGAGGGAGGGGGCCACGCCGCTCTCCAGGCGCTTCATGCGAAGTGTTTTCTCTTTGAAACCGATGAGAAGATCCGCTGGTTTCTCGGCTCGGCCAACGCCACCGAGGCGGCGCGCACCCGAAACGTGGAATTTCTCGTGGAACTCTCCGGAACGGCCCCCTCCCTGAAAATCAATGCGCGGCTAAAAGAGTGGCTCGGATCGGATCGGGAGGAAGGAGTCTTCCTCCCCTTCGAGCCATCGGCAAGCGAGGCAGAGGTCGCGGAAGAATCCCTTCAGCGAGATCGGGACGAACGCCTCTTCGAACACGCCCTGCTGTCGTCCGAAATGCGCGGTCGGGTCGAAGCGAGCGAAGGGGGAAAGAATTTCGACCTGCATCTGAGTCTCGACCTGACCAAAGTTCCAACACGCCGCGGACTGATCCTGAGCGTGCAGCCCC
>CALDKL010000556.1 GCA_937898895.1 uncultured Verrucomicrobiae bacterium
AGGATCTCTATTCCCGCCTCGACACCTTTCTCACCCGCTGGCTCTCGGGACTTCGAGTGCTCCGCGAGACGGCTTCTCCCGAGCTGGCACCGCACTACGAGCAGCTCGAGGCCCAGATCGCTGTGGCGCTCGTTCTCCTGGGCGACGACGGGGAGGAACCCCGCAAGGAGATCACCTCGGGCTGGAACGATGACGGCAGCCCGAAGGTGGTCACCCTGACAAGCCTCCAGGATCGCATCGCATCCGTTCTGGGGGCTCTTCCGGAGCGATGGAGAAAGCCCGCCCAGACCGAGGTGCAGCTCATCCTTGGCAAGGAGGGATTTTCGCCCTCTCCGCTCTTTGCCTCCTACGATCCTGAGAAGGCCCAGGATTTCACCCAGTTCACCCCGCGTTCGCATTATTCGAAGAACCAGGCCCTGCGCGCCTATTTTCGATCCATGATGTACCTCGGTCGCAACGGCTGGCCGTTGAAGGCTCCCGATGAGAAAGGGCAGGCTTCGGGACTGACGCATTCCCTGCTCCTCGGGGATTCCCTTGGACGGCCCGCGCCGGATGGGATTGCTCCGGTGGAGGACTGGCGGGCGATCATGGAGATCACTTCCTTTTTTGTGGGTGGGTCCGACGACGTCGATTATCCGGAACTGCGCCGCTGGCTCGGCGGCAATACCGATCTCGCCGCCTGGACCGTCGGCCAGTCAATCGATCCGGGGGTGCTCTCCTCGCTCGGCGAAAAACTCGGCGGATTGCGCAAGCCCGGCATCCTCAGCCAGGTCCGTCGGCGCACCAAGCCCGGTGAGATCGGCGAGGAAGTGCGCGACGAGTCCCTGCAATTCCGGGTCTTCGGCCAACGATTCACCTACGATGCCTGGGTCCTCACCGAGTTGACTCCCCCGCTGATGGAGAACCTCCCCGGCACACCCACGGCGCTCTACGTGGCAGCCGCCCTCGGAGATCCCAGGGCACGCGAACTCGCCCTCGCCTGGCTTGATCAGAAGGGCGTGAAAGACAAGGCCCCTTTCGAAAGCAAGCTCGACCATCTCGCCACGACGATCCGAGAGGTGCCGGACGCCGGTTGGTTTGCGTCCATGGCGACCAAAAAACTGCACCTCATCGGCACTCTCGCCGGGGAGAAAGGCGACGGGTTTCCCGCCTTCATGCGCTCGCCCCGGTGGGGGGCGAAGCATGTCGAGGGCATGCTCGGAGCATACACCCAACTGAAACACGACACGCTGCTCTACGCGAAGCAGAGCTACGCAGAGATGGGTGAAGGCGGCGACACCGACAAGATCGACGAAGACACCGTGCCCTACGGTTTTGTGCAGCCCGAAGTCCGATTCTGGGCCGAACTCGAGCGACTCGCCCGCTACACCTACGAGGGATTCAAGAAACACAAACTCCTCCCCAACACGGTCGAGGAGTGGGGGCATCTCGGGCGATTCCAGAAGGATGTCGCCATGCTCCGCCTTCTCGCCAACAAGACGGCCGCAGGGGAGAAATGGAATCTCGAGGACCGACTCTGGCTGCTCGAATTCAACCCGTCCTATATGGCCGAGCCGGTCGATCCGATGACCGTGCAGGGACCCGATGACGGAAAAGCCGCCATCGTTGCCGACATTCAGACCAACGTTCGCGAAGGAAAGGTGCTCTACGAGGCGCTGGGGCGTCCCTATCTCCTGCTCGCCCTCGTCGGGGATGGCGGGCTGAATCGTCTGGTCGCGGGCACGGCCTACGACTACTATGAATTCACCCAGCCGCTGCAGGAGCGGCTCACCGACGAAGCCTGGCGGAAAAAGATCTACGTGATCAATCCCGAGTCCCCGGCAAAACCGGAGTGGACCGTGACACCGATACGCTGAGCATACCGAGGAAAATCCCGATCCAAGGGAGATCGTCGCACGGCTTCGCAGGTTCAGGGCGGGGGGCTTTCCCAGGCACCCCCACCATTCCAGCCACCCGCGCCTCCGCGTTTCCGTCTACGCGAGCTTCACGGTTTCAGGGAAGGGCGCTTTCCCAAGCGCCCCCGCCATTCCAGCCACCCGCGCATCCGCGTTTCCCTCTACGCGAGCTTCACGGTTTC
>CALDKL010000557.1 GCA_937898895.1 uncultured Verrucomicrobiae bacterium
GATGGCCGATCCCGATGCCATCGTCATCGATGGGCGCGGTCTCTACGAGGCCGAGTTGGGCCATTTCAAGGGCGGGGTCTGTCCGGCGATCAACAGCTTTCGGGAATTCCCCGGATGGTTTCGCGAGCGCGCCGGAGAATGGAAGGGGAAAAAGCTGCTCACCTACTGCACGGGCGGCATTCGTTGCGAGAAGCTTTCCGGCTTCCTGCGGCGCGAGGGCTTTGATCGGGTCTATCAGCTTGAGGGCGGCATCGTTTCCTACGGCAGGGATCCCGAGGTGCGGGGGCGTGATTTCGAGGGGCTCTGTTACGTCTTCGACGAGCGTATCGGGGTGGAGGTGAATCACACCGAGACGCGGCGGATCCTCTCGCACTGCCGACATTGCGGAGCGGAGGAAGCTCGCTACGGAAATTGTCGACTGCCCGAGTGCAATGCACAGATCTTCGTATGTCCGGAGTGCCGGGAAGGGTTTGGTCTGTATTGCGGTGAATCCTGCCGCGAGCGGAAATGAGCACGAGGGGGATTTCGGAGAGGGCCCTGCGAAAGGCGGGGGCTGTTTGTCTCGTTTGGGTTGTATTGTCAGGGAGCGTGTTTGCGGACGCGGCTCCCCCCGTCGGGATTCCCCGGGTCGATGCCGTCATCGTCGGCAGGGTCGAGGAGTCTCGCATGATGATCCGGCGACGGGCGAGAGCGGCATTGTTTTACGTGCGGCTGAGAGTGGCGGTGGAGTCGGTGGAGTCCGGTCAGGCGATGGTAAGGGGTGCGAAGGAGATCGATCTCCGCTGTTGGAGAGAGGGCGAGGACGGACAGATCCCCATCCCTGCCGACGGATCGCGATTCCGTGCCGACATCGTGTACCGCGAGGAGGGCTACTGGGTGCCATCCGACAACCGCGCCTTCACGATTCTCGATGGATCCGAGGCGAGGGTGTTTCCGAACATTCCCAAACGCGAGATCGGTTTTGCTGCCATTGCCGGAGGCATCCTCGGCCTCCTCGCCCTGGTGGCCACCGCCTTTCTGAGGTATCGGGGAAAACGCCCCCGCGATGTCTCGTGGTCGGATACCGGAAGTGGCGGAGCGGCGGAGGATCGGGTTGATCCTTCCTGAAACATCCCCGCCCGTTTCAGTGTCCGACGTTGCTGAGCACTTCCTCAATCGTCGTCTCGCCCGAAGCTACCTTGCCCCATCCATAGTCACGCAGCGAACGCATTCCGTTGGCGAGAGCCTGCTGCTTGAGTTGGGCATAGGTTCCGTGTGCCGTGATGAGTTCGGACATTGCCGCGTCGATCAGACAAATCTCGAGAATGGACATCCGTCCACGATAGCCGGTGTTCCGGCAGGCGCGACATCCGACCGGTTCGAAGATGCCCGACTTCTTCTCGAGGGGAAATCCGATCTCCGTGAGATAGGCGTCATCGACTTCGTGGGCGGGGCGCTTGCATTGCTCACAGAGTCGCCGCACGAGTCGCTGGGCGAGGAAACCTCGAACGGAGGATGCGATGAGGAAGGGTTCGATGCCCATGTCGAGGAGACGCGTGATCCCGGAAACGGCGTCATTGGTATGCAGGGTGCTGAAAACGAGGTGCCCGGTGAGAGCTCCCCGGATCGCGATCTCCGTCGTCTCGAGGTCGCGCATCTCCCCGACCATGATGATGTTTGGATCGCCGCGGAGGATGCTGCGAAGGCCGCTCGCGAAGGTCAGTCCGATTTCCGGTTTGATTGCAATCTGCACAACTCCGTCGAGGCGATTTTCCACCGGATCCTCGACCGTGACGATGCGGGTCTCCTTGGTGTTCAGTCTTTTGAGGAAGGTATAAAGCGTCGTCGATTTCCCCGAGCCCGTCGGACCCGTCACGAGGATGATCCCGTTCGGCTGTCGGAGGAGTCCCTCGATCACCTGCGTGGTTTGCTCGTCGAGGCCGAGCATGTTCATGTCAAAATTTTGCCGGGTGAGGAGGCGCAGGCTGACGCTTTCGCCGTTGACCGAGGGAATCGTCGCCACACGCACATCGA
>CALDKL010000558.1 GCA_937898895.1 uncultured Verrucomicrobiae bacterium
CGTCCCTGCCGGGGCGTAGTCCTGCGACTGGAAGAGGAACATCCCGAGACGGTGACTCGCGCCAAGCGAGCCTCCCACATTACCGGAGCACCGCTCATCATCAGCCTCGCGGGAGAAGAAAGTGATTCCGCGTTTATCGCCCGATTGCCCGAACTCGCCTCGCGGGCAGAATTTCTCCGCACGGTGGTCCCGCCGTCCGACGAAATCCTCCGCGCTGCTTTCGCGTCGGGCTTCAACTGGATCGACGCACCCCTCCTCGCCTGCGGACAAATCGAACTGCCCCGCTGGCTGCGGGAACAGAGCATCAGCGAAACTCGCCACCGCTATGGCCATCCAAGGCCGAACGTGCGTGGCGATGCCGCCTGACAACGTCACTCGACTCGTTTTGTCCCGGGTCGCACGGCAGGAATCGCAGCGAGCCAGTCAGGCACCATGTCAGGCTCGTAGACGGGAAACTGGATCTCCATGCAGGAGACCACGGCATAGTCACCCACCGCAGTCTTTCCGGATCGGTTCACCACGACAAAAACCCCGGCGACGACACCACCCTGGGATTCGATGAAGTCGGTCAACTCCAGCAGCGTTCCACCGGTGGTGATGACATCCTCGACGAGCAGGAGACGTTCCCCCGGCCTGATTTCAAATCCACGTTTCAATTCGAGTTGGTTGCTCGCCGCGTTGCGCTCGGCATAGATGGTGCGCGCGTGCAAGGCAAGCCCGATCTGCTGCCCCACCGGTACACCGCCCATCGCCGGACTCAGCACGACGTCGATACCGCCCAGTGCTTCGAGCTTCGGAACGACCTGCTCGATCATGCGCTGCAGTTCCCAGGGATGTTGCACGAGCTTTCCCTTCTTCACGTAGTACGCGGAATGTTTTCCGCTCGCGAGGACGAAGTGTCCTTCCTCCACCGCGCCGTATTCTTTGAGGAGATCGATCGTTTCTTCAGGCGACTTGGGCAATTCGGTTCGCATACTCTTTTGCTTTTTCGGAAAAGGTGAGGTGTTCGTCGGCGTAGAGAATGCCACGCGAAACGTTGATCACCGCCGGGGCGGTTCGATTCGCACCGCGCAACACCTCCAGATCGCCACCCTGCGCCCCGAGGCCGGGAATGAGGAGCGGCACATCGGGAAGTCGGTCGAGAATGTCATTTGAGGCGTTTGTCAGGCCTAGCACCAGGCCAATGCTGCCTTCCCCGGACGGACTTGATGGCGCTCTCCGGGCGAGGTCTCCGACCAATTCAAAAACGCGGCGCCCATCGGCGAGTTCGCGCAGCTCCAGATCCGCCGCACCCGCGTTCGAGGTCACGGCCAGCAGATAGACGCCCTTTCCGGGATACTGGAGAAACGGTTCGACCGAATCGTATCCCATGTAGGGACTCAGCGTGACGGCATCGACATCCCATCGTTCAAAGTAGCCCTTCGCATACTGCTCCTGGGTCGCGCCGATGTCTCCTCGTTTGGCGTCGAGGATGATTGGCACGCCCGTTTCTTTCATGCGCCCGATGAGCGTCTCCGCCAATCGGTATCCGACCGCACCGAGCGATTCGAAATAGGCGAGGTTGGGTTTGAAGGCTGCGCTGCAGTCAGCGGTCTCCTCGATCACCCGGACACAGAACTCTTCGAGCGCGGCGACGGACTCGTGCTGGTCGATCCGCGGGTCGATGCCCACGCAAAGGGCGCTGCCGGTGCGTTCGATGCGTTGCTGCAATCGCTGAGCGTAAGTCATGGTCGGTCAATTCGGATAAAAAACGGCGGCGAAAATCCATCCCGCCCCGCTCCTCCCGACTCAACAGGGTTTGCCGACGGAGTCAACCCGGTTTCCCCGAAGCGCGAACCCGCATTCGCCTCGCCCGCCCGATCGGGTTATCCTTCCGAAATGTCTCTCGATTCCTTCTCGATCCATCCCGTTCTCCCGCAGACTCGATGCGCTTGATTCTGTTCCTCGGCGGCGCAGCCGCGCTCGGATGGCAGATCTTGTGGTCGCATCACCTTGGGCTGGCTCTCGGTGCCTCTGCCCGCGGGGTCGCCCTCACGGTCGCAACAGCCATGACGGGCATGACCGTTGGAGCGATCTTCGGCGCCCGCTTTCTCTCCTCCCAAAAGCCCACGAAATCAATCCTCCACTATGGGGTGTTGGAATTGTCCATCGGGCTCCTCTCCCTCCTCCCGGGCCTGGCGGAGTCCGGCATCATGCATCTCGATTCGAAGGTTCACGCACATTGGCCGGAATTCGCGACGTTCTTCACGATCCTGTCCCTGGCGGCATCAGTCGGTCCCGCCTGCATCGCGATGGGGGCTACCGTGCCGGTGATGGGGATGATCGCTCGTGCGATGGGACGACCGCTCTCACATCTCTACGCTTGCAACACGACCGGGGCCGCCGTCGGGACTCTCGCGACGGCATTTTTCCTCCTCCCCTCGCTGGGGCTGGCGGGTTCTGCAACTTGCTTGGCTGCGATGCACCTCGCCCTTGCGCTGGCCTGCTTCGGAATCTCGCGACAATCGGAAACCGCCGGATCATGCAATCGACCTTGCCCAGCCCCCACCATTTCCGCGGCGGACAAGGTCCCTTCGGAGAGTCGTGCGCAGCCCTCTTCCCATCCCATGATCCCAGTGTTTTTGTCAGGGATCGCCACCTTCCTCCTCGAGGTTTCGTGGTTCCGTCTGCTCCGTTCCGCTTGGTTTAGCACGTCGGACAGCCTCGCCGTGATGTTGTTCTGTTTCCTCGTAGCTCTCGCCACCGGGGCAATGATCGCTCCCTCGTGGAGACGGAGGGGCGGCACGATTTCGATCGCTTTTGCAGGAGCAGCCCTCCTTTGCGTGATAGCCACACAACTCATCGGGCGCTTCGATCTCGTGGATGCATTCCAGGCGAAGGGCGCATGGCGGCAGATTTCACGCGCCTTCGTCGGTCTGGCTGTGATCGCTCCACCTATAGCCCTCCTCGGCATCGTCCTGCCCACGCTGCTCGATGAAGGTCCTCGCCCTCGCGACTGGGCGGTGCTCTATGCGATCAATACGACCGGATCCGTAATGGGTGCCAACGCTGCCGCATGGCTCCTCCTGGAGTGGGTGGGCCCATCAGCTACGGCATGGATTGCCGGAGGACTGCTCACGGCAGGTGCCTTGATTGGCTCCAGATCGGTGGTCCTTCGTTCCGTCTCTGTTGTCGGCTTCGCCTTGGTCCTCGTCCCCGTTTTGTGGTTCGACCGACGTGAAGCGGTCCGGACCCGGGGGGTCTCCCGCTCCATCATGGGAAAGGTCGAATCCATCGAGCAGCGCCATGGCCCCGACGCGTCGATCAGCGTCATCGCTTTTGATCGGGGACGAGCCTTGATGGTCAACGGATTCGTCACCACTGCCGAGTCCTCGCGCATCGAAGAAACGCAGTTCCAATATATGGACTCGATGGGCCGACTCCCCATGCTGCTGCATCCCGATCCTCGTGACGCTCTCGTCATTTGTTTCGGCACCGGTCAAACTGCCCATGCCGTGCGCGACGAAAGACCGAAACACCTCGACATTGTCGACTTGAATCCTGCGGTTTTCGACCTCGGAAGGCACTTCCTTTCCAACCACCGAGTCCTCGACGATTCCCGCGTCCATCCCCATGTCATGGATGGCAGGGCCTGGCTCCGTCGTTCCGGAAATACCTACGATGTGATCACGCTCGAACCGATGCCACCTTTTTTCAGTGGATCGAATGCGCTTTACTCGACCGAGTTCTATACACTCCTCTCTTCGCGACTACGCAATGGCGGTCTCGTCGCCCAATGGTTTCCGATTCACCTGATGACTCCGGATCAGGCCCGGTCGATCGCCGCAGCATTCCTCGCGGTCTTTCCCGAGTCCATTCTGTGGCTCGACCCCGGCAGCACCCGGCTCACCGGGCTGCCAGACCAGGGAATCCTCGTGGGACGAAAGGCCCTTCTAAGAAAGGAACCACCCGCTCCTCTCGGAGAAGCGTGGCCCGGTTTCGAGCGACCCGCCGAATCGGGCACACGAAACTTCTCAGCCACGGTGGCACGCAACCAAGTCGTACTCGACGCGCCATCGCTCCGCCGATTCACCGCAGGAGCCGATCCAGTCACGGACGACAACCTTCTCCTCGAGTATGGCACATCTCCTTTCCGTGACACGGAGGACACCGTGAGCCAGTCGATCCGGCGCATTCACCAACGCATCGAATCAGCCCGGATCTCGGAAACGCCTTGACCAGGGAACGGAGCAAGCCGTCAGCCGATTCGTGCGGCGATCGCGTCGCCCATCGCGGAGGTGCCCACCTTCCTTTGTCCTTCGCCGCCCGTGTGGATATCGCCCGTGCGGTATCCCTCGTCGATGACCGCCTTGACGGCCGCGTCGATCGCGGCAGCAGCGGCGTTCTCACCAAAGGAGAATCGCAGCATCATCGCCACCGACAGGATCTGGGCGATCGGATTGGCAATGCCTTTTCCGGCAATGTCCGGAGCGGTGCCACCGCTGGGCTCATAGAGTCCGAAATAGAGACCGTTGCCCTTGCTCTCGCCAAGGCTAGCGCTGGACAGCATGCCGAGCGATCCGGCGATCATGGCCATCTCATCACTGAGGATATCCCCGAACAGATTCTCGGCGAGGACGACATCGAAATCACGCGGGCGGGCGATCAACTGCATCGCGGCGTTATCCACGTAGAGATGACTGAGCTGCACCGAGGGAAATTCCTTTGCCACCTCCTCGACGGTACGACGCCAGAGCAGACCGTTCTGCAGGACGTTCGCTTTGTCGATCGAACACAGTTTTCCACCGCGTTTCTCCGCAGCGGAAAAGGCGACTCGGGCGATTCGAGTGATTTCACTTTTCTTGTAAACCATCGTGTCGACGGCGACCTCCTCCCCGTCACGAGTCTCGATGCACTTGGGCTGTCCGAAATACAGCCCGCCGGTCAGTTCGCGAACACAGAGCACGTCGAATCCGCCGGCGATGCGTTCCTCCTTCACCGGAGAGGCATGGGTCAGGGCCGGAAAACACACCGCCGGTCGGAGATTGGCGAAGAGTCCGAAGTGTTTGCGCAGCGGCAGCAGGGCACCACGCTCAGGCTGCAGATCGGGAGGCAGTGTCTCCCACTTCGGACCACCGACGGAGCCGAACAAAATCGCATCGGACGCCTCACAGGTCTTCACCGTGTCTTCGGGAAGGGGGTGACCGCAATCATCGAGAGCGGCTCCGCCGACTTTTTTTTCCTCCAGAGAAAAGCGAAGTCCGAAATGCTCCGAAACCCTGCCGAGTACCTTACGGGCCTCGGCCATCACTTCGGGACCGATCCCATCTCCCGGCAATACTGCGATCTTGTAAGTCTGACTCATATGGGCCGAGACCAAAGACGGGATCGCCCCACTCGCAAGCCGAAAGTAGCGGTGACTCAATTGGTCCCCCCAGGATCTGCGAGCGACGGAAGCTCCTCCCAGGTCGTCGCGCCAATCCCGGAACCGCCCGAGTCCCTGTCCAGAATCACCGCCCCATTCACGGACACCACTCGCACCTTCAGACCGAGCAGCTCGTCCTCCTGATACAGTTCGTTCCCGTCGTAAAAGACTCGGTCAATGCTCACGGGTGCCGTGTCGAAGGAGAACTCCCCATTGAAGCGGAGGTTTTCCAGCGCGACGCTCCCGAGGATTTTGGTCCTGGGTGAGACATTCGTGTTGGTGTGCAAATGGAAACTCCATTCCCCGATGTCCTTGTTCTCAAAGACCGTCACCGCGTTGTTCCAGACCACCGCATACTCGATCCGGGCAGAAGTGAGCGCGTCCCGAGACAGGTTTTTAAGGGTGACTCGATACAGGTTGTCCTTCTCCTCCATCCCATAATTCGCGCTGCGGCGTTTGCGGGTTTCTCCGACGGTGCGGGTCATCGAGACCTCGAGACGGGTGCTGCTCGCCGCCAAAGAAGTCCCTGTTTCCGGACGTTTCTTCAGCCAGTCTTTGATGTACTGCTGATCGTCGAGGCTCAGTTGATTGATGATCGCCCCGAAGGCTTTTCCGTCCGCACGAACGATGTTCATCGTCCGGCGATCTTCGGAGATACCGAGGAGTTTCGCGCTCATCTTCTGCCCCCGTTTGTCGGTGAATTCACGAAACCCGTCCTCTTCCTGGGCACCGAGCGGACTCGCGGACGACACCGCGAGAGCAGCGGAAGCGCAGGCAAGCAGAAACAGACTCCTCATTTCCCTAGTCTACCCCCGATCTGTTTCGAAGCAGGTAAAAGATCGCGCCCCCCCTCGACCCTCTTTCCGACGATCCAGCGTCGCATCAGCCGATCCCCCCTGCCGCTCGACCGCTCCTCGAATCGGCATCACACGAAAAGGAGGGAAAAAGATAAAGAATTGTTGAAAACCCATAATTACTATGATAATTATATTGAAAGCAAAAAATAATCACCCGTCATGTTGCAATAATCATAATTTAGAATAGCTTTTGCGATAAATCGAGAAACCAGAGATATGCGAATTGTGGGCCTGCAAACCGATATTGCCTGGGAAGACCGCCGGGCCAATTTCTCGCGAATCGACGCGATGCTCGATGCGAGTCCGGGCCTTGGAGAGGGCTCGCTTCTCGTGTTTCCCGAGCTTTCCACCTCCGGTTTCACGATGAACACTTCGGCTGTCGCAGAGCCTCGGGGGGGGGAATCAGAGACGTATTTCTCCGGACTCGCCCGGCGGCTTCGGTCCCACGTCATCGCCGGAATCGCTGCCCGGACCGAACATCCCGTCCTTGCCGCAAATGAATCGGTCTGCTTCGGGCCCGATGGTGGAACACTCGCGCGCTACCGCAAACGCAATCCGTTTCCGCTCATCGACGAAGCCAAGCACTACCCTGCCGGAAATGAGGTGGTCGTCTTTGAAATCCATGGCTGGAAAGTCGCTCCCCTGATCTGTTACGATCTGCGCTTTCCCGAACCGTTCCGCGAAGCCACTGCGCTGGGTGCGGAACTGTTTGTCGTCATCGCCAACTGGCCCGTCGTCCGCGTCGATCACTGGATCACCCTCCTGCGAGCCCGCGCCATCGAGAATCTGGCCTATGTCGTCGGGATCAACCGATCCGGACGCGATCCCCATCTTTCCTACCCCGGTGCCAGTCTCATCGTCGCCCCCAGGGGCGAAATTCTCGCCCAGGCAGGGGAGGAGCCCTCTGTGATTCAGGCCGATCTCGATCTCGAAGCACTCCGGCAATGGCGTCGCGATTTCCCCGCTCTCTCCTGCCTGAACCCAACGCCCTGATACGCTGAACACGACCTCGCCATTCCATCTTCGCTTCAGTGCGACCTTTACGGCGGATTCTCTCCGCAGCCCCCTCGCGTACTGGCTCGATCTGCTCGGACTGGATTATCGCCTTTCATCCTCCGGCTACGGCCAAATCCTCCGGGAAGCTCTCGATCCCGCCAGCGAAAGCGGACAAAACGGGAGCGGCGGCATGAATGTCTTTCTCATCCGCCCCTCGGATCTCGGCGAGACCCTTTCCGAAACGGGCCAGGCCCTCGCCTCTCTCGCCGCACGCTCCGCAGCCACCCAGTTCATCCTGCTCTGCCCCGATGTCCATCCGGTCGCCGATCTCGCCGCCCTGACGACACCACTGACGGGACTGGCAAACGTGGATCTCGTCACGGCGGAGTCCCTGGCCGCTCTCTATCCCGTCTCCGACCTCTTCGACCCCGAGTCCGATGCCAGTGCCCACATTCCCTACAGCGACGCCTTTTTTGTCGCGGCTGCGACAAACATCGCGCGGGGTCTCAGCGCACGGATTCGCCAGCCGATGAAGGTGCTCGCTCTCGATGCGGACAACACCCTCTGGGGCGGGATCTGTGCCGAGGACGGGACATCCGCGCTGCGACTCGACGGACCGTATCGGGCACTTCGCGAATTCGCCCTGACAAAACGCCGCGAGGGATTCCTCCTCGCACTCCTCTCAAAAAATGAGGACTCCGATGTCGGGCGCGTCTTCGCGGATCGCAGCGAAGAACTCACCCTGACAAAGACCGATTTCTCCGGGTGGAAAGTGAATTGGAATCCCAAGTCGCAGAACCTCCGCGAACTCGCCGCCGAGCTGAACCTCGGCCTCGACAGCTTTGTTTTCCTCGATGACAACCCCGCCGAGATCGGCGAGGTCACGGCCAATGCACCCGGAGTGCTCGCGCTCACCTTGCCCGCGAACGTCGAAGACATCCCCGCATTTCTCGCCCATCTCTGGTCGCTCGATTCTCTGCCGTCGACTGCCGAAGACGCCGTTCGCGCAGAGTTCTATCGCCAGGAATCCAGTCGGAGAGCCCTCAGCGCCGCATCGACAGGTTTCGCGGAGTTCTTGCGGGGGCTGCACCTGAACATCGAGATTGAGGAAGCGAAGGCAGAGGATCTCCCCCGCATCGCCCAGCTCACGAAGCGCACCAATCAATTCAACGCCCATCCACTGCGCCTCTCCGAAACCGAGATCGCGGAACGAATCGCCGATGGAGCGATCTGCCTCTCGGTAAGGGTGAGTGACCGCTTCGGAGAGTACGGACTCGTGGGCGCGATGATCGGGAGACCGGTTTGCGATGAAACCCTGTCCGCAGAGCTGTTTCTACTGAGTTGCCGCGCGATGGGCAAGGGGGTGGAGCGAGTCATGCTGAGCAAGCTCGCGGAACATGCCCTCGCTGCGGGAGCAACCAAACTGACGATCCCCTATACCAGGACGGATCGCAATGAGCCGGTGCGCCGTTTCTTCGAAGGGCTTGGCGGATTCACTCTCGACGCAAGGGAGATCGCCGCACTGTCACCCATTCCCGATGAGCCGGAGTGCGCAGCGGCCCCTCCCGATCCGAGCATCCTGACGCCTGCGAAGAGCGGAGGCCATTTCCTCGATGCTGCCCTGGCCGAACGCATCGCCACCGAACTGCGTCACCCGGTGGCAGTCCATTCCCTGCTCACGGCAACAAAACAACCACGCCCCGAGATTGCTCAGGCCTTCGTGAAGCCCGGTACCAAAACGCAGATTCGCCTTGCCGCGATCTGGCGCGAGATCCTCCGACTGGAGGAAGTGGGTCTCGAGGATTCCTTCTCGGCACTGGGAGGCAGCTCACTCCAACTCGTCCGGCTGCATGCGGCCCTGCGTCGCGAATTCGGAACCGCCCTCGACCTGATCGACCTGTTCGAATTGCCCACCCTTGCCGTGCAGTCCGCAACACTCGACGCCGAGCGCTCCCTGCCCGACCGTCCCGTCACCCCATCCGAAACTCCTGACCCATCCGACGACGGTGCCGTCGCCGTCATCGGAATGGCCCTCCGCGTGCCCGGCGCGAACAATCCTGAAACCTTCTGGCAGAATCTCGTCGACGGAGTCGAATCGATTTCCTTTTTTTCTCAGGAAGAAATTGAGTTTCCCGAGGAATTCGGAAAGCCCGGCTACGTGCCTGCGAAAGGACTCGTCACGGATATCGATCAGTTCGACGCGGCCTTCTTCGGCATCCTTCCCAAAGACGCGAAGATCATGGACCCCCAGCAGCGCGTATTCCTCGAGCTGGCCTGGGAGGCGATGGAACGCAGCGGCTACACTCCCGAGACCCATCGCCAGCGCATCGGCGTCTATGCGGGTGCCTATTTCGATACCTACCTCCTGACAAACCTCTGCACCGACCGCGAATTCCTCGCCGACCTCATCCCCCAGATTCAGGTCGGCTCCCTGCAATGTGAGCTGGGCAACGACAAGGACTATCTCGCCACCCGCGTCGCCTTCAAGTTGAACCTGCGCGGTCCGGCAATGACCCTGCAGACGGCCTGCTCCACCTCGATGGTTGCGATCATCGAAGCCTGCCGCGCAATCCGTTCAGGCCTCTGCGACATGGCTCTCGCCGGCGGAGTCACCCTGACATTGCCACTCAAGCGAGGGTACTTCTACACCGAGCAAGGCATGCTCTCGGGAGACGGACATTGCCGCGCCTACAATGAGAAAGCGTCTGGCACGGTCTTCGGAAACGGGGCCGGGGTCGTCATGTTGAAGCGCCTCCGCGACGCGGTCCGAGACCGCGACCACATCCATGCGGTCATTCGCGGCACCGGAATCAACAACGACGGTGGGGTCAAACACAGCTATACCGCGCCCAGCGTCGAAGGGCAGGTCGATGTCATCCGCATGGCCCAACGCGACGCCGGGATCGAGGCTTCCTCGATCGGCTACATCGAGGGGCACGGGACGGGAACTCCTCTTGGCGACCCCATCGAGGTCGCGGCCCTGACGAAAGCATTCCGGACTGCGGGCGCGTCGGAAAACCAGTTCTGCGCCCTCGGCTCATTGAAGACGAACATCGGCCACCTCGACGTGGCTTCGGGCGTCTGCGGACTGATCAAGACGGCACTCTCGCTGGAGAATGAAACCCTTCCGCCGATCCTCCACTATCAAAAACCCAATCCGAAGATCGATTTCACTGCCAGTCCCTTCTATGTGAACGCAAGACTCGCTCCCTGGAGGGAAGGTCGACACGGCCAACCGCGTCGCGCCGGGGTCAGTGCTTTCGGCGTCGGCGGGACCAATGCGCACGTCATTCTCGAAGAGGCTCCCGCCGTCCTCAGCTCCCCCTCACTGCGGGCCAACCAACTCTTCCTGATTTCCGCCCGAACCGAGGAAGCTCTCGACACGGCGGCGGTCAACCTGGCGAAATGGGCCGACCACTCCGGCGGAATCCAGGCAGCCGACGCCGCCTGGACCCTCGCAATTGGCCGCAAACCCTTTCGCTGTCGGCGGGCCGTGGCCGCCCCCGACCTTGCCTCACTCTCCGAGGCCTTGCGCAAGGGGTCCGGTGCCGGGGGACTGGCCGATCGCAGCAATCCTCCGGTTCATTTCCTCTTTCCCGGTCAGGGCTCGCAGCACGTCGGAATGGGTCGCGCCCTGTACGAGAACGAAGCGCGCTTTCGCGAAACGATCCAACGTTGTTCCGAATTGCTTCTCCCCCACCTTGGCCTCCACCTGATCGATGTCCTCTATCCTCCCGACGGCTCCGATGGGGAAGCCGCCGCCAGGCACCTGAGAGACACCGTGCTCGCCCAGCCTGCGATCTTCGCGATCGAATACGCTCTCGCCGATCTCTGGCAGCACTGGGGTATCGCTCCCAGCGCGATGATCGGCCACAGCGTCGGTGAATTCGTCGCCGCCTGCCATGCCGGAGTCTTTTCGCTGGAGGATGGATTGCGCCTCCTCGCAGTGCGCGGACGCCTTATGGGAGATCTGCCGGAGGGAGGGATGCTCTCGGTGCGTTTGTCAGAGTCCGACCTGCTCGCGATCCTGCCCGATTCCCTCGATCTCGCCGCAGTCAATGGCCCC
>CALDKL010000559.1 GCA_937898895.1 uncultured Verrucomicrobiae bacterium
TAGGAGTGCCGCACTCGGCTGGGCAGTCAATTCCGTGAAAACTCCCGAGACGCGTCAGCGCATCATTGAAGACGTGATGCTCGACTGGTCCAGCACCGACCCAACCGCCGCTGCCGAGTGGCTCAACGCTCAGCCAAAAGGTCCGCAGAACGACGAGGTGCTCGGCACCTTCAGCAGCGCCATCATCGACGTCGATCCGGAATCCGCCGTGACCTGGGCCTCCACCATCTCCGATGAAGGGAAGCGCAACGAGAATCTCAACACCCTGCTCGAAGAGTGGGTCGCGATGGATGGAAATGCTGCCCGCAAGTGGGTTGCGGGTTCCAAGCTCAGCGACGAACTGAAGAAGAAATTCGGTCCGCAAAACTGATTCGGCGGGTCCCTGGATTGCCGGTCCGGGACTTCGCGCCGATGTCATCTGCCTCTCAGGGCACTACAATCCCGCCGGGCAGCACGTTGGCGGGTCGCTTCGGTGCCTTCTGTGGGCGGTCCGGGTCGGCGTCGGGAATCCGCTGTGGCGAAGGGATCGTGAGCTTTTCCTCGAGCGTCTTGATCTCCTTGATGAGCGTGGGCAAATGCTGCTGCTCTCCCTCGCGATAAAGAGACATGAGGTAGACATAGGCCTCCCGCTCCCGCCCCGGGCAACGGGCCATGAAATATCCGTGGAAGCGCCGCACGTAGCCGGGGGCTCCAGGCAATCCGATCATCTCGCCATACACCCGTGAAGTCGCGCAGTCATCCTTCAGTTTTTCCCGATAAACTTCCGCAAGCTGGAGCCGGATCGCGGCGGACTGGGGGATCTGCTCGAGCCCACGCTCCGCGAAATCGATCGCCTCGAAGGCGTATTGCTGGAATCGGCGCTGTCGCTCGAACGCGGGGAGTCTTTCGTCGTATTCCATATTCGCCGTCGCGTTGATCCCGAGATGCCAAACGGCCGCGACCCAATGGGTCTCGTCGCGGGGCTCGAGGGCGGTGATGATCTGGTAGGTCTGGCGCAGTTCATCCCATGCCTTTGATCCAAAGTGATCGTAGGCCTCGAGAGTGAGAAAAGTCGCCACGAGGGTGCGCAGCCCGCCGAGCGTTCCCATCAGGGTCGACTGGCTCATCTGCTCGAGAGCGCCTCGAGCCGGTGGAGGGAGAAGCAGATTCGCGGCGACGAGCCGTTCGCGCAGGTGCTGTTCGAGGGGAAGTCGCAGCGATCCGAAGACTGCGAGCAGAAGGAGGACCAGAATCGGGCGCGGCACGCGATGGAAGAGACGCTTCATCCGGCACTTCGTTCAGAATTCCTTGTCGACGAACACGAGGAGGGAGAGCAGGAGAAAAACGACGAGATAGCCTCCCGTGACGAGTCCCATCTCCCAGACGAGCGGATACACCACCGCTTCGCCCTGCACGATCCCTTCACTAAACGAGAAGAGCTGGAAATCGGGAATGAGAATTTTGACCACCTTCACCAACATCTGCACGAAGAGGCTGCCCCCCGACTCCTCGAGCCAAAATCTCGAGGCCATGGTGTGGGCGTGTCCGATGAGGAAGAGGAGGATGCTGACGATGATCGTGAAGAGCGAACTCGAGGCAAAGGTGGACAGAAAGATCGTCACGGCGGCCACGACGGACGCCTTGAAAAAAGTGGCCATCACGGCAACGGCGAGTTCAGGCCGCAGCCCCTGCTGCCGAATCAGGGCGACCTGCTGGGCGATCTCCTCCTCACTGTATCCTCCGTTCGCCCTCATCGACTCGGTCTCGGCGGAGACGAAGAGCGCTTCCCGCGCACCGATCATGACCGAACAGATCGCAAACATCACGAGCAGGGACACCGCCACGACCAGCAGCACGCCACAGAGCTTTCCGAGGAGGTATTCGATCCGCCGCACCGGCTTGGAGAGGATCGTGTAAAGGGTGCGGTCCTCTTGGTCGCGCGGGATGAGCAGGGCCGTTGCCACGATGGCAAAGAGCCAGGCGAAAAGATCCATCGTGCCGAAGGAAACCTTCTTGATCACCGAGAGTTCCTTTGCCGGCGTGGCGGGCAAGTTGAAATTCCCCGCCGCCACGACCACGAGGGCGAAGGCGAGCAGGAAATAGAAAGTCTTCATCCGCACGAGTTGTGTCACGGTGCCCGAGGCGATCGTAACGACCCGGCCCGGCGAGAAGAGCGGGACGCGAGAGGCAGCGGCGCGGAACGGCGGAGGGACGGGGCGATCGGCACTCATGGAGTTTCCTCGCGGCTGTGTTCCGCGATCCGGATGAAGAGTTGTTCGAGGCTGGTGCGGGGATGCCCCTCGGCGACAAGGTTCGCAGAGGCATCGGTCGAAACGAGGTCGCGGATGCGCGAAAGCAACTCCGGAGAGGCCCCCGCGAGAGTGAGAGTGGTCTGGTCCTCGATGGCGATGAGATCCTCGAGCCGTCCCTCGCGCCGCATGCGCCCTCGGAAGAGAATGCCGACCCGGTCGCAGACCCCCTGCACCTGCTCGAGAAGATGCGAACAGAGGAAGACGGTGA
>CALDKL010000560.1 GCA_937898895.1 uncultured Verrucomicrobiae bacterium
AAAAAACAGCGGAGTGATCGTGAAAACGCTTCGGGGTATGAGAAATGCGGGTTAATCGCCTTCTGATCTCGGAAGAGGTCGGGAATCGCCGGGGGGGGGCTTGGGAAAGCGCCCGTCCCCGAGTCCGCTCCCGCCCCGGAAACAATAGCTTTCCAATCCTCAATCCTCCCACAGTGCATCGGAGCGTCGGAGCCCCCACTTCCAGTCGCACGCACCCAAGCCAAGCGACAAATGACCTGGCACTCGACGCGCCGGATTTTTCAAAACAAAAAACGGCACACCCATCCGAGTGTGCCGTTTCTTCTGCGAAATTCGTTTTCCCTGCCGATGATCTTCGATCAGGAAATGGTCGGGAACGATTATTTGATCCCTTGGTATCTCCCCGAAATGTTCAGGGTTCCGCCCATCAAATTGCCCCTCAAGGTGATCTTGCCGTTGGAAACGTAACGGGAACCGGCCTTACGAGCGGTTGCCGTGATCGGTCCCGAGGCATCCAGTTGGGCACCCGCGTTCTTCATCGACGCGGTTCCCCGGTAGATCACACGGCCACCACGAACCTTGATACTGTTGATTTCGATCTTGCAAATCAGAGGGACGGGCACAGCAGGGATCTGCATTATTGCCGTCCGGGAAATCTCCGTTTTGGGAAGGCTCAGGGCCAAAGTCGTGCCCGTGAGGGGGAAAACGGTAGGGCCATACGCACTTGCCGTAAACGAGCCACCCACTTGGCAGGTGTACTTTCCCGCGACTTCACCAACGAGCGGCGGCAGCGGGGCAGCCTTGCTTTCGCAGACTCCACCCAAGACAATCGCGGCAAGCGCAGTTCCAATAATACTGGTTTTGAGATTCACTTTCATTAAGAAATCGATAGGCGAGCCGTCTTGGGTGGTCAAGTCCATTTTTTGAGCAACTGATTGGAAGATGGAGGATTCCTACGGTCCAAGGGGGCCTCTATCGTATTTTCTCTGAGTTTTCAAATCGCCAGGGCCTGTTCCGCGTCGCCGAAGGCGTCGAGACGCACCCCCATGCGGTCCATGAGCGCAAGATGGAGTCGGCAGAGTTTGCGGTTCGCCTCCTTGCTCAAATCGTAGGCCCGTCCCCCCTGGATCGTGCCACCTCCTCTCCCTGCGAGAACGACGGGAAGTTGGCGCGAGTCGTGGGCATTGCCGTCCATGAGACTGCTCGTGAGGAGGACCATGCTGTTGTCGAGGAGAGAACTCTCGCCTTCGTTGGTCGCCGCCATCTTCTGGAGGAACTCGGACCAGAGCTTCACCTGGAATTCATTGACTCGCTGATAGTGCGCGAGACGAGTCCCGTCCCCGGCGTGATGGGAGAGTTCGTGGATTCCCGAGGTGACCCCCTCGAGACTTGGGAAACGCATGTTCGAGAGATCGTTGTTCATCATAAAGGTCGCGACGCGGGTGCGGTCCATCTGGAAGGCGAGCAGCAGGATGTCGAACATGAGCCGAAGGTGATCCTCCGAGCTTGCGGGCAATCCGGGCTCCGGCCGTCCGAATGTCGGGGTCTTCACACTCGGGTGCCAACCGCGCTCACTGGCTCCCCCTGGCCCACCCGCTTCGACCCGGCTGATCTTCTCGGCCTGTTCGACGCGTTTCTCGATCTCGCGGACCGAACCGAGGTATTCGTCGAGTTTCTGACTGTCGCGCACACTGAGCCGACTGCGGAGTCCCTTGGCATCCTCGAGGACGAGATCGAGGATGCTTTTGTCGCGCTGGCGTTTGCTGCCATCGTCAAAAAGTTGGTCGAAGGCCTGTTGGGGAAAGATCTCCTTCGGTGCCGGGGTGGTCGGAGTGCTCCAGGAAATGTAGGCGGAGTAGATCGAGGTGAATCCCGAGTCGGTCGCATAGCTAGGCCGCTCTGTTCCCAAGACGATGCTCGGCACGGGGGTCTCGTGACCAACTCTGGCGGCAATGATCTGGTCCATCGTCGTACCGACCTCGACATCGGTGGTGGTCTTTTTCACACGCAGCCCCGAAAGAATGTTCATTTTCGGATAGTGCCCTCCTTCCCCTTCGACGGTCGTTGGATTCCAGAGTCCCGTGAAGACGGCGACCTTGTCCTTCAGAGGAATGAGGGGACGCAACGAGTTCGCGAATTCGATTCCCCCCGCACCCATCGTCGCTCCCCAGTGATGCGGGTTGACCCCGTTGCCCGTGAAGCAGACCGCCAGACGGCGCGGCGCGGCGGACGACTTGGCCGCCCCGTCCCCGAATGCGGAGATCGATTCAAACCAGGGGAGCCCCAGGGCAACCCCGGTTCCACGGAGAAAGCGTCGGCGAGAGAGTTTCATGGAATGGGAGAGAAGGATGGGAGATGCGGAGATTCAGGGGACTGAGGCGACGGCGGTCGCTTCGTTTCTTCGATTGAGGAACTGTCGGCTCGTGACGATCCTGGTTACGACAGCGGAAACCCTACCGTCACCCGTCTCGATCGCACTGGCGATTTCCGTGAGGAGTCCCTTGTCGCTCGGGAGGACACTGCGACCAAGGGCGTATCCGAGGAGCTTGCGGCTGAATTGCATTGTAAATTGATCATCGTTCTTCGCGAGGTAATCGCGCAGCCCCTCCATGCCCTTGAAGACAGTGCCATCGCGCAGTTCACCGGTATCGTCGATCACCCCTCCCCCTTCGTCGGTGTCGCGAAACCGCCCGATGGGATCAAACGATTCCAGAGCAAAACCGAGTGGATCGATGCGATCATGGCAGACCGAACAGGCATGATCCTCGCGGTGCTTCAGGAGGGCTTCTCGAAGGGAGGAGGGCTTCAGGCCTTTTTCCAGTTCGGGCACATTCGGCGGAGGAGGCGGAGAACTCTGACCAAGAACCACAGCGTAGAGAAACTCGCCCCGCAGGACAGGACTGGTGCGATTCGGTCGAGAGGTCTTTGTCAGGATCGCTACCATTCCGAGAAGTCCCCCGCGGTGGTGCCCGGAAACTTTGACTTCACGAAATTCGGAACCGCTCACATTGGGAACGCCGTAGAATCTCGCAAGCCTCTCGTTGAGAAAACTCGTTTCTCCGGTGACAACGTCCACGATCCGGCGATCTTCGCGAAAGAGGTGGTCAAAGAACTCGACGACTTAGAGCTTCATGTCGTCACGAAGACCGGGTGTCATTACTTGATATTTCATCGT
>CALDKL010000561.1 GCA_937898895.1 uncultured Verrucomicrobiae bacterium
ATCCTTCCATCACCATTCGCGCCCGCAGCTCGAGCGACTTGACGCGCATGAGGGCGGCGGGATCGAGAAACTTCGTCGCTGCCATGTGTCGATGGGATGGTTGGGTGGGGTTCGGTTTCGGGGTTTGTCAGGGTGCTGATTCGTCTTCCGCAGACTCCGGAACGAACTCGCGGATCAGCGGGCTGCCCGGCTCCCTCCCTTACCGCTCGGATGTGATTTCCACGATCTTCCGGATGACGTCTTCGACACAGATGCCTTCGGCTTCGGCGCGGTAGTTGATGAGAATCCGGTGTCTCAGGACGGGAGCGGCGAGGGCGCGAATGTCGTCATAGGTGACATGGGAACGTCCGTCGAGGAGGGCGCGGGTCTTTGCCCCGAGCACGAGACTTTGTCCGGCGCGGGTTCCAGCACCCCAGTTGACCCACTCGCTGACATAGGCGGGGGTGTGTTTCTGGCCGGGGCGGGAATTGGCGGCGAGGCGAACGGCGTAGCGCACGACCTCCTCGGCGATGGGCACGCGGCGGACGACGTGATGACATTGGAGAAGGTCGGCTCCGGTGAAGACGGCTTTCACTTCCGCAGCCTCGGCACCGGTGGTCCGGGAGACGACGGCGACCTCCTCGTCCTCGCTGAGGTAGTCGATGACGATGTTGAACATGAAGCGGTCGAGCTGGGCCTCGGGCAGGGGATAGGTACCCTCCATCTCGATGGGGTTTTGGGTGGCGAGGACAAAAAACGGTTTGTCGAGCGACAGGCTGTGACCGGCGACAGTGACCTGCTTCTCCTGCATGGCCTCGAGCAGGGCGGCCTGGGTTTTCGGAGGGGTGCGATTGATCTCGTCGGCGAGAATGAGGTTGGCGAAGATCGGGCCCGGATTGAAGACGAGTTCGCGTTTGCCATCGGCAGTGTCCTCGAGAATCTCGGTACCGGTAATGTCGGAAGGCATCAGATCGGGGGTGAACTGGATGCGGTGGAAGGTGAGGTCGAAGACCTTGGCGAGGGTGCTGACGAGGAGGGTTTTGGCGAGGCCGGGGGCACCGGTGACGAGACAGTGGCCTCCCGACAGGAGGGCGATGAGCATTTGTTCGACGACATCGTCCTGCCCGATGATGACTTTGCGGAGTTCTTTGCCGATGGTCTCACGAGCGGCCGCGAGCTTGCCTGCCATTTCCTCCTCGAGGTCAGGTGCCGACTCCGCCGCAGAGGGGAGGAGATCATCTTCGGTTACGGGAGTCGGGGCATCGTCGCTCATAGTGGGGGAGGGAATCAGAACTGCCCAGACCATAGCGGGAAGCGCGCTCCGGGGGAAAGGAAAAATCCGGCCGGATGGCGCGGGGCGGAAGTGCGAATTTGCGCTATCGCGGTGCCCCGAGTGCGGAAAGGTCGATCGATTCGAGGCTCTTCACGACGGCCAATGCGCCTGAAAAGTCCAGATGTGCGGTGACGCGATTCGGCACGACGATGCAGGGGCATCCGGCGGCCAGCGACGCGAGCAATCCGTTGCGAGAGTCCTCGAAGACCACCGCCTCGATGGGATCGACCCCGAGCGCTGCGGACGCTGCGAGGAACAGATCCGGGGCCGGCTTTGGTGCGGCGACATCATCGACACATCGCGTGAGGGCGAAACGGCTCAGCAGTCCGAGTCGCGACAGGTGTCCTTCGACCCAGCTTCGCGGCGAGCTGGAAGCGACTGCGCACGGCAATCCCGCCTCATTCGCCGCTTCGAGCAGGGCAGTGACACCGGGGAGCGGCGCGAGTCGGCTCACTCGCTCCAGAGCATTCCGTTCCCGCCAGAGATCGCGTTCGTCCCAGTCGATCTCCCGACCCACGAGAGATTCGAGGTGCGATTTCGGATCAAAGCGATTGAAATCACTCCCGACGCAGGCAGCATAGAGTTCCAGCGGCAAATCGCAGCCGTGGGCAAGGTAGTCGTCGCGCCACGCCTCGTAGACGGGGCTCTCCGTGTCGAGGATGAGTCCGTCGAAGTCGAAAATCAGAGCGCGGAGGGAAGAGAGCATGGGAGTCACCCGGTTTCTTCGTCGTTTTGGGAGCGCTCCGCAACTGGCGTCTCCGTCATTGCGTGCCCGGAGAAGGCTCGCGTTTTGCGGATCGCTTCGCTTTCATCAGATTCCCTGAGTCCCGCGATGAAGGTTGTCCCCATTCTCGTTCTCCTCGCTTCCACTTCGTCCGTCTGTGGGGGAGGACTCGAGTCTCCCGATTGGGTTTGGAAAAAAGGGGGGAATCGGACGGCGGGGGAATCGCTTTCCTCCACGCGGATCGTTTCTGTCGGTGGCGAGGTGAAGCGTGCCGTGCTCCGAGCGACCTCCGATTTTGCGGGAATGCGCGTCGCGCTCAACGATGTCGAAGTTCTCGTCCTCGATCCCTACGATCCGCCCGCCGAGATCGAAGTCACGAATCGAATCCGAATCGGAGAGAATCGCCTCTCGCTCTTTGCCGAGGGCGTCGCGGGACCGTCTGCCGTCGGGATCGCGCTGGTCATCCAACCCTCTTCCGGCAAGGAGCAAAGACTCTCCAGTGACGGGGCCTGGCCGGGGCTCGAATCCAGGGGCCGCATCGAAGCGACGCGATGGGAACTGAATTGCCTGCCCGAGATCAGCCCTTTCGCCGAATACAATCAGTGGAAGGAGGCCCTCGAAAATCCCGGCGCGGTTTCGCTTTCACCCCTGCCGCCCGGCTTTCAACTGGATACCATCCGCAACGCCGGGAAAGGAGACGATTCGTGGGTCAGCCTCACCTTTGATGCGAGAGGGAGGATTTTCATCGGAAAGGAACAGAAGGGAATCCTGCGACTCACCCTATCCGAGTCGGGGAGCGAAGTGGTCGCGGCAGAGACAATCGAGGAGACTCTCCGGGAATGCCGGGGTCTCGCCTGGAGCGGCGACACTCTCTACGCCCACGCGAACAACGACAAGGCGCTCTACGCCCTGCGCGACCGGAACGGCGATGATCGGTTCGGAGCAGATGAAATCGTGTTGATCCAGGCCACCGAGGGAGGGACGGGACACGGACGGAATGCACTCGCCCTGGGGCCTGACAAACACCTCCATGCCATCGTCGGGGACGACATCGCGATGCCTCCGGGTGCGATGAGAAAGGCGCGACCCGAGACAGGGGCGCCCAGAGAACTCGGCCACTGGATCCGGGCGAGCTTCCGGGAGGACGGCACCGTCTCGTGGGAGACCATGAACCGGGGACTGCGCAATCCCTATGGCATCGCCTTCAACCGCGACGGCGAGCCGTTCACCTACGATGCCGACAACGAGGGCGATGTCGGACTGCCCTTCTACCGCCCCACGCGGATCAATCATCTCGTTTCCGGGGCCAATTACGGCTGGCACCAGGAGCGGGGCAACACGCGCAGCTTCCCCGTCTACGCACCCGACAGCGTGCCCGGCACTTACGATGTGGGGCGCGGCTCTCCCACGGGAGTGGAGTTCGGGACGCGGAGTCACTTCCCGCAACCCTGGCGCGACGCTCTTTTTTCCCTCGATTGGGCCTATGGACGCATCCTTGCCATACACCTCACTCCGCATGGGGCGGGGTACCAGGCGAGAGGCGAGGTCTTTCTCGAGGGGCGACCGCTCAACGTGACCGATCTCGAATTCGATGGGGACGGGGCCATGTGGTTTGTCACGGGAGGGCGCAAGACCCGATCGACCCTCTATCGGGTGCGCTATACGGGCGATCAAAAGACCGAGCCTCCCGGACCGGGCGTGCAGGAACTCGAGCGCGGCCTGTATTCAAAATCGGCACGGGAGCTGCGGCACAGGCTCGAGCGATTCCACGGTGTCAGCGACCCTGCCGCTGTGGACGAGGCCTGGCCTCACCTCGAGAGTCCCGATCCCTGGATCCGCAACGCGGCCCGCGTTGCCCTGGAATGGCAGCCGGTGGAAACCTGGCGGGACAACGCGCTCGATCCGAAGCAGGGCGGCCCAACCGCCCTGCTCGCCCTCGTCCGGGCGGGCGGAGCGACGGATCGGGCCGATGCCTCCCGCGCCGCCGCCGCCATTTCCCTGACAAACACCTCAACGCGCCTGAAGAAACTCACGATCCTGCGCATTCACGAACTCGCCGGTCCCGCTGTCGCGCCTTCCGATCCGTCCGCCGTGGCGGCACAGATCGCGGGACTCCGGTCCGACCCGACCCCTGCCGTGCAGCGCGAGCTGGCGAAAGCGCTCATTCGTCTCGCGGCTCCGGGGGCGGTGTCGTACGCGATGGATCGTTTGGCTTCCTCCACCGATCAGATGGATCGGCTCCATTCTCTCGAGACTCTCGCGGAGGCCACCTCGGGATGGGAGACCGGACAACGCGAGGTGTTTTTCTCCGCTCTGTTCCATGCCCGGCACTCCTCGTATGGAGATCGCTTTCTGCAGCCCTTCTTCCAGACCCTGGAGGAGGGAGCCCTCTCCCGAGTCCTCGATGAGACGGAGCGTGCCCGGCTCGCGGAGATCGGAAAGGCCGGGCCCGCATCCGAGGAGCCCCCTCCCTCAGCCAGATCGGTGGTGAAACACTGGAAACTCGCCGATCTCGCCGCTCCGCCCGAGCCCCGTCGCGCCGCCGACCTCGCCCGCGGTCTCGCGCTCTACTCCGCCGTCCTGTGCGCGAAATGCCACGTCTGTGGAGTCGTTGGGCGTCCGGTTGGACCCGATCTCACGACCGTGGCGAGTCGTTTCTCCCGAATCGATCTGCTCGAGTCCATCCTCAATCCCTCCTCCGTCGTCGCCGAGATCCATCGAACCTTCGTCGTCACGAGGAACGATGGCTCTGCGGTGATGGGGCGCATTGTCCACAATGATTTTCGGGAATCGAAGATTACCCTTGCGACCAATCCCTTTGCGCCAGCCGAACTCACCACGATCCCAAAGGCAGAGATCCGCTCCTGGGAGGAGTCACCCGTTTCCCCGATGCCACCCTCCCTGCTCGACACGCTCTCGGCGGAGGAGGTGGAGGATTTGTTAGGATTCCTCATCTCCGGCGGAAAAAAAGGCGGGTGAAGTCCGACTCCCGCCATTCGATCCGGGTCGAGGGGGGAGAGCGCTTCCCTTGCAGGGGCACGTAACTACGGCGGCTCTCGCCGCGATAATGTACTTGGCGCTGTTTCGATCCCTTGCAACCTTCGAAGCATGAACGAACTCCAGCCGCCCTGCCCTTCCGGAAGTCCTGAACAATCACCGATCAGTCCCAGTCGACGCGATTTCCTCGCCACCTCGGGCAAAACCGCTGCGGCTTCGGTTCTGGCCGGTTTCGCCATTCCCGCAGTCCATGCCGCCGGCAGCGATCAGATCCGACTCGCCCTCATCGGTTGCGGTGGGCGCGGGAGCGGAGCGGTGGTCAACGCGATGGACGCTGACGACGGCGTGGCGCTTACCGTCATGGCCGATCTCTACGAAGACCGGCTTGAGCGTTCGCGAGCCGCGATCGAGGGCAAATACAAGGATCGCGCCGTGGTCGCGCCCGAGAATCGTTTCATCGGATTCGACGCTTTCAAACATGCCATCGACGCCCTGCGCCCCGGATCCGGCGACGTCGCCATGCTCACCGGATACGCCGGTTTCCGGCCCCAGCAGCTTGAGTATGCCGTTTCGAAGGGCGTGAATGTGTTCATGGAGAAATCCTTCGCCGCCGATCCTCCGGGCGTGCGGCGTGTCCTCAAGGCGGCCGAGGAGGCCGATGCGCGGGGAGTGAAAGTGGCCGCCGGAGTCATGTGCCGCCATTCGGTGAACCGCGCCGAACTCCTCCGTCGCATCGCCGCAGGCGAGATCGGATCGGTCGAGAGCATCAGTGCCTATCGTATGGGACCGGTCGGACCTCTCGGCCCGAAGCCCGCCGACAAGAGCGATCTCGAGTGGCAGCTCCGCAATTTCACCAAGTTCTTCTGGGTCTCGGGCGGTCTCTGGTCCGAGATGGACATCCACCAGATCGATGAACTTTGCTGGATCAAAGGCGATTACCCCGTCTCGGCGCACGGCATCGGCGGACGAGCCTTCAACAACACCGACAAGGGACAGAACCTCGACTCCTATTCCGTCGAGTGGACCTTCAAAGACGGCACGAAAGCATACGACTACGTTCGCTACATCCCGAAATGTCAGAACGATTTCGCCACCTACATCCATGGCTCGGAAAAGGCGGCGCAGTTCTCCGGCAACACCCACGCGGGTACCGTGAAGATCTTCAAGGACAAGCGCATCGCCGACGACAATGTGCTGTGGGAAGCACCGAAGGAGGCCCTCACGCCGTGGCAGGCGCAGTGGAACAACTTCACCAAGGCCATCCGCGAGAACAAGCCCTTCAACGAGGCAAAACGCGCCGGGCTTTCGAATCTGGCCGCGATCATGGGCCGGGCTGCGACTCACATGGGCCGCGTCATCACCTGGGACGAAGCGATGGCTTCGGAGTTTCGCTGGTTCCCGGGGATCGACACCCTCGACTACGATAGCGAGCCTCCCTTTGTCGCTGACGAGAACGGTCAATATCCCGTTCCGGTTCCGGGAAGCTGGGTGGAAATCTGAGCGCGATGTTCCGGCGGGAGGGCTGGTCCTTCCGCCGGACCGTTTCCGGAGACATGGGCCGGAGAGGCCGGAATCGTCCCCTTATCTCACCGGTGGTTCGGCACAGAGCTGGACGAAGGCCTCGCGCACCTTCTCCGTCTGCGCTGCGTTCATGAGCAGATACCGATCATTGCCGTCTCCCTTCTCGGTGAAATCGGTGCGTCCCTCGTCGTCGACGCTGACCAGGCCTTTGGGCGAGAGGTCAAAGTAACCTCGGTCGGGATAGATTGCGTAGAGCGCGGCAGTGAGATCCCAGGTCGGGCGATCATGCGGCTGGCGGGGCACATAAGCGAGATAGCTGTCCTTGATCAGATGGTGCTCGGTGTAGTTGAAATCCTCGAGGATGCTCTGCCAGGGATAGGCTGCGGCAATGCCGATCTCGTATCCGCTCCATACCACCGGCGAAGGCCAGTCGGCGGCGATGCGCTTGGCCGAAGGGATGTCGAGCTTCACATTGTATTCGATGTGTTTTGTGTTGTGCCGGATCGTCTGGAAGGCTCCCGCCATCAGGACAAGCTCCTTTACCTTCGCCTGGATCAGGGCAGGGCCGTCGAGCGGGGAATGTTCGTCACCTTTCGAATCGAGGAGTCGGGCTAAATTCGTGAAGAACCCCACCTGTACGAGCATGACCGAGCCATCGGGCTGGGCCGCGAGAGTCTTGCGGAGCAGGGAGACGGCCTCGGCAGCTCCGGTGCCGTCGAGGTCATGGGGAAAGAGCGCCTTTCCGTCCGGCCCTTTGCGGTCCACCTGAGCGATGTACTTTCCCTCCTCCTTCGCGGCTCCGTCGCGCACCGCACCGAGAGGGATGTCGGGAAAACCATACCAGGTGTTGAGGGCGTCGATATAGGCGACCGACCTGGGGTGGTCTTTTGTCGAAGTCACCGCGAGGAGTTCCACCGCCCCACGTCGCGCGAGTTGGTGGATCATGGCGAGTGCCATGGCGTCGTCGATGTCGTTGCCCATGTCGGTGTCGAAGATCATCTTCACGGGTGGTTTCGCCTCGGCGCGAGCAGGGAGCAGAGTCAAAAGGGCGAGAGGAATGAGGACGGACAGAGTTCGGTGCATGATCAGAGAGGGTGCAATGAGGAAAAATCGCTGAAAAATGGAAGAACGCCAGGGGACGGAAATCGGGTCGTGGATTTTGCAATCATACACGCACACATACTCAATTCGCATGTCCCTCCTCCATCCTGTCGTTTTGAGTGGGAGCTGGGGTGTGAGGAAATCGAATCTCCATCCCAACGCTACAAGATCCTCCTACCTCTGTCGCGCCAGACATCCGTGACCGCTGCGACGATGATGACCAGGCCGGTGACGAGGAGCTTTACCGGGTCGGAGGCTCCGAGATTGGCGAGTCCGGCTCCGAGAGTGGAAATGATGAGGACACCGAGGAAGCTGCCGACGACGGAACCGCGTCCACCCAGGAGGCTGGTACCCCCGACGACAACGGCGGCGATCGCGGAGAGTTCGATTCCGGATCCGGCATTGGGGTCGACCGATCCGAGGCGGGCACAGTCAAACGCTGCGGCAAGTCCGGCAAGTGCGCCCGCGACCACAAACACGGTGAGCCGGACAGGCCGGGTGCGAATCCCCGAGTAGATGGCGGCCTCTTCGTTGCCTCCGATGACAAGAACCTGCCGCCCAAAGACGGTGCGGCGCAGGACGATCTGACCCGCGATGACGAGGAGGACGGCGAGAAGAATGGCGGGGGAAAGTCCGAGACCCGGTAGCGGGGTTCCGAGGGCCTCGACCGGTTTGCCGATATAGCGCGTCTCGGAACTCGTCGCGAGATAGGCGAGGCCGCGGGCGATCTGCATCATCCCGAGGGTGACGATGAAGCTGGCGACCCGAAAGCGAACCGAGAGGAATCCATTGACCCATCCGCACATGGCACCGGTGAGCATCGCGAGAGGAAGAGCGGCGACGAGGGGCAGTTTCGCGTCAACCATGGCGAGACCGAGCATGGATCCGGCGAAGGCCATGACGGAACCGACGGAGAGGTCGATGCCGCCGGTCAGAATGACGAAGGTCATGCCGACGGAGAGGACGGTGAGGGCGGGAACCTGATTCGCGATCTGGTGAAACGTGGCGGTATCGAGGAAATTCCTGCCAAAGACACCAAAAACGATGACGAGCAGGGCAAGCACTCCGAGAAGGCCGAGGGATTCGCGGGGACGGAACCCGGCCTGGGAGGGGAGGGGGGCGGGAGACATGTCGCGAGGCGGAGTGGATCGGATCAGGGCAACTGCTCTTTCGTGATGAGATCGACGGGAGTCTTGGTGACTTCGGGGGCAGCTTCGCCCCGGAGGATGGACAGGGCGGCTTCGATGCCATAGACGGCGAGTTGATCGCCGTGCTGATCGGCGGTGGCGAGGATGCGACCTTCGCGGATGAGCGCCTGGACCGCGCTGATGTTGTCGAAGCCAACGATGCGGACCTGTCCTTCTTTGCCGACGGACTTGACGGCTGCGGCGGCACCGAGGGCCATATTGTCATTGCTCGCGAGAATGCCGACGAGATCGGGATGGGCGGTGAGGATTGAGGCGGTCACGCTGTTGGCCTTCTCCATTTCCCAGGAGGCACTCTGTGTGGCGGTGACGGAGATGCCGGCGGACTGCATGGCTTCCTCGAATCCGGCGCGACGCTGTTGGGCATTGAATGCGGTGGGCACTCCCTCGAGGATGGCGACTTTGCTGCCGCGGTTTAGATGTTTGGCGAGTTCTTCGCCGACGAGTTTTG
>CALDKL010000562.1 GCA_937898895.1 uncultured Verrucomicrobiae bacterium
TCCTTGGAAAGGGTGGATTGGACGTGTTCTCGAGTGCCGACGCGATTCCAGGCAAAACCGAGGCCTTCCCTTGCGCGAAATCGCTTTTGACGGACGGGTCCTTTTCGCTCCATTGGCGGAATGAACGCAGAAGCAAAATGCAGAACGGCCCTCGTCACCGGAGCAAGCAAGGGAGTCGGGCGAGGAATCGCCTACGGATTGGCTGAAGCGGGATGGAACGTGGTCGTCAACTACCATAGTGATCGCGACGGAGCGGAGGAAACAAAGGGTGTGATCGAGGGACTGGGACGGCGTTGTCTCATTGTGCCGGGGGATGTCGGCGAAAAGGCGGACGCAGTCGCGATGGTGGCGGCTGTGGTCGCAGAGTTCGGCGGACTGGACTGTCTCGTGAACAACGCGGGACGCCAGACCTGGTCTTCTCTTCTCGATCTGGACGAGGCGGACTGGGACAAAACGATCCGGACTAATCTCAAGGGCAGCTTTCTCTGCACGCAGGCGGCGGCGAAGGCGATGCGCGATTCCGGGCGCGGCGGGTCCATCATCAACATTGGCTCGGGCGCAAACAAACAACCGTTTCTGAACCTAGTCGATTACTGTGCTTCGAAGGGCGGGCTTGAGCAACTGACCAGGGTGAGCGCCTGCGAACTCGGGCGTTACGGAATTCGTGTGAACTGTGTCGCGCCGGGAGCCATCGAAATTGAGCGAACCAAAGCAGAGTCGGATGACTACGCCGGAACCTGGGCACCGCTGACGCCACTTGGCAGAGTTGGTTACCCGAAGGACATCGCCCGCACGGTCGTCTTCCTCGCCGGCGAGGAGGCGGATTTTGTGACTGGCCAGACTCTCTACGTCGACGGCGGGCTCTGGACAAAGTCGCACTGGCCCTATGCGACGTGATTGCATGATCCACGCCGCAGGGCAGCGCGGAATCGAGAAACAAGAGGGGCGGACGGGTGTCTGCCCATCCCCATTCTTCAGAAGGCCACCTCGAACAGGTTGCAGTATGCGTCGGTCCAGTGGATCGGGCGAGGGTCTGGTCGATCCCATCGGGTGAGTCGTCCCGAATGCTCCAGGGCCTCAATGAACGCGGGATACCGCGTGACGAGGAGCCAGTCGGAATAGTAGGCGTAATTCTCGGTAGCATCGGGAGCGTGGTCGACACGGAATACCTGGCGGTCAAAGGCGGCAGCGAGATTGCGCACGGGATCGGAGAGATCGAGGTGCAGGTTGGTGACATGGATGGCGAGGACTCCGCCGGGTTTGAGATGCTTGAAATAAAGATCGAAGGCCTCGTGCGTCAGGAGGTGAATGGGGATGGAATCGCCGCTGAAGGCATCGACAAAGAGAGCGTCGAACTGCTGCGGGTGCCCCTGCGCAAGTTCGCGCTCCAGAGAGATGCGGGCGTCACCAGGGATGACCTGTTCCTCGCCCCTGCAATCGGCGAGATAGGTGAAGTGCGAGCGAGCGAATTCTTCGACCTGGGGATTGATCTCGTAGACACGGAAGCGGTCGCCCTTTTCCGCATAACTCGTAATGGTGCCAACTCCAAGCCCGACCACCCCGATGTGGACGGGCTGCGCCGGGACCACCGTCCTTGCCGGGAGGCATTCAAAGACGGCACCGACACCACTGTTGAGACTGTAGTAGGTCGTGGCGAGCCTGCGTTCCGATTCCGCTCGATATTGGCGACCGTGGCTGATGCGGCCGTGATGGAGGGAACGGAAGGCGGAGGGACTATCGGAATTGATCTCTTCCACCTTGAGCACCCCGTAGAAACCTCGCCGCATCGCGATGGATTGTTCGCGCGACTCCTCGATGTGGCGACCGAGGAAGTGAACCATAATCGAGAGCAGCGCAATCCAGAGAACGGCACAGCCGAGGACGAGAACGGGACGTTTCGAATAACGGAAATAGCGCCAGAGTTGGAAGCTGACCAGGAGCGCGAGCAGGTCGAAGGCGAGGTGGAGTTCCCAGTACCCGTTGAAGAGCCTCGGCGCGGCGAGACTAACAAAAACACCACCAAGAGCGCCGCCCAGGGAGATGCAAAGATAGAATCCCGTGAGATAGCGGACGGGTGGTTTCATCCGCGCGACTTCCCCGTGGCAGACGAGACAACCGAAAAAGATCGCACCGCAGTATATGGCAATCTGGCGATAGAGAGGCCATTCGGACGAGGCGTATTGCAGATTCATCAGCCAGATGGCGAGGCCGATGGCGATGACGGCGAGAGGGATGGCGACACTGCGCAAGTACCATCGCTCGTGATCGAAGGAAATGACGAAAGTAAGGAGATAGAGCGATAGCGGCAAGACCCAGAGGAAGGGAACGACTGCGACGTCCTGACACATTTGGCTGGTGAGGGAGAGGAGCAGCATCGAACCGCAGGCACTGAAAGTGATCCAAAGAATGACATCGACGAGGGGCGGCCGGGGGGCATACTCAGGCTGAGCGCGTTCCCGGTGCAGTCGATTGTTCCCCCGGACGAAGACGACACCAGCGGCGAAGGCGAGTAAGACGTAGCCAATGAAAGCCGCTGACCAGAAGGTTGTTTGCTGGTTCACGTCCAGCCTTGGCTCGAACAGGAAGGGGTAGGTGAGGAGTCCGAGCAGGCTGCCGAGATTCGAGACGGCATAGAGTCGGTAGGGGGATCGTCCGGGATAGGCCTCGGCGAACCAATGTTGCAACAGCGGCCCCGAGGCAGAGAGGAGGAGATAGGGAAAGCCCACCGTGCTTCCGAGGAGCCACACGATGTCCATTGCCGGATTTGCTTCGGTGCCGTCCGGCTTCCAGGATGCCTCCGGGGTGATCGGCAGGACGAAAACGGAGAGAGCGAGCAGGGCAAAATGAATTCCCGCCTGCAATCTGCGGCGTTCCCGAAGAAACGTGACGAGGCCGTGGGCATAGGCGTAGCCGCCGAGCAGCCCGACCTGGAAAAAGAGCAGACAGGTTGTCCAGACGGCCGGACTGCCCCCGTACCAAGGCAGGATGTAGCGAGCAATGACTGGCTGCACCTGAAAGAGGAGAAACGCACTGAGAAAAATGGCGGCGAGGAAAAGAGGCATGGCGGGGAATCGTGCCTGAATCCGGGCCAGATGTCCCGAAAAACCTTTTCACAGGATTCTCCTGAAACGATCCCCGAAAATGCGTGCATCCACCCATGACAGAATCCTGCTCCTGATTTGCCATGAATTACCGCATCCTGATCTTCTCCTTTCTCAGTTTCGCCCTATCCATCCCGCCGCTTGTCGCCTCCACCGAGGGACTCAGCCAGGAGGCCTACTTCAAATCCACTGACATCGGGTCGGATTACCTTGGGAATGCCGTCGCCGTTTCGGGCCGTTTCGCCATCGTTTCGGCCGTGTTGGAGGACGGTAGCGGCACCGGCGTGAACCCACCACACGATGATCTGGCGGTGAACTCCGGAGCGGCCTATGTCTATGAACGCATCGATGGAGTGTGGACTTTCCATTCCTGCCTGAAGGCGTCGAACACGGATGCCGGGGACTCCTTCGGTGCGGATATCGCGATCGATGGAGACCTCCTCGCGATCAGTGCCGTGGGTGAATCGAGCAACGCCACCGGCATCAACGGAGACCAGGCGAACAACGACGCCATGTCCTCGGGGGCAGTCTACCTCTTCCGTCTCGAAGGCGACACCTGGGTACAGGAAGCCTACCTCAAGGCTTCGAACTCGGACACCAACGACGACTTCGGCACCGCATTGGCCCTCGACTGAGAAACTCTCGTCGTCGGTGCTCCCGGCGACGAAGGCTCGCACACGGAAACAGGCTCCGCTTACGTGTTTGTACGTTCCGCCGGCGTCTGGACGGAACAGGCCCGGCTCAATGCCATCGATTACCGCAACAGGGACGAATTCGGATCGTCCGTCGCGATCGATGGTGATACCCTCGTCGTGGGGGCACCGCGTGAAGACGGCAGTGCCATCGGCGTGAACGGGGAGAAAAACAATGACGCCAACAACTCCGGAGCGGCCTATGTCTTCACGCGCAGCGGTGGGATCTGGTCGGAAATCGCCTATCTCAAGGCCTCGAACACGGATGCCGAGGATGGCTTCGGCGGTGCCGTGTCGATTTCCGGCAACACCATCGCGGTCGGAGCCGTCAACGAAAGGGGTAGTGTCGGCGGGATCAATCCGGTCTCGAACAACGACATCCTCCGCACGGGAGCGGTCTATCTCTTCGTCGACAACGGAGCGGGGCGGGAACCGCAGGCGACGATCAAGGCGGCTGTTCCGACGCTGAACGATGAGTTCGGCAACAAGGTCGAGCTTTCCGGCGATCTTCTCGTTGTCGCCTTCCACAAAGAGAGCGGGGCCTCGGCCGGGCTTGATGGCGATCAGACCACCGATGGCCTTGCCGAATCAGGAGCCGTCTACCTGTTCACCCGCGAGGGTTCCATCTGGAAACAGGACCGATATCTGAAAGCCTCCAATTCGGGATCCGGCGACACCTTTGGATGTGCCATCGCAATACACAGCGAAGACGCCGGTGATCTTCTCGTCATTGGCGCGAGCAACGAAGACGGTTCATCTCCGGGAGTCAACGGCGCGAACAACAACGACTTTGGAAACGCGGGGGCTGCCTATGCCTTTTCCATTCCGCGTCCGGTCATCTGGGTGACTCTCGGGAGTTCTGCGATGCAAAGCAACGCGAGCAAAGTGAACTTCGGAACCGCACGGATTCGCAAACAGGGCCGGAAAAAGACCTTTACCATCGGAAGTATGGGGTGGTCCGACCTCGGCTCCATCCGCGTCGCAACCACTGGAAACCATCGCCGCGATTTTCGAGTTAGCCAACCTGCCGCGAAGACGCTTTCTCCTGGCCCATCGACCGCGTTCCGCGTATCGTTCCGCCCCCGGTCGAAAGGGGTACGCAAGACCAATCTGCAAATCACGAGCAACGCGCTGAAGTCGAATCCATTTGTTGTGTCCTTGAAGGGCAAAGGACGCGAACCGTAAACCCGTTCATGGCTTCGCCATCGGCGCGAGCCATGTGCGCAAGCTCGGATCGGCTGACTCGGGGACTGGGGCGATGGTCCCGGATCTCCGCCGCACGAGCCTTGCCTCGCCGTCGATGGTGACGCCGACACGATTCTCGATCCAGTCAGGCAGCCAAGAGGGAGCACGTTCGAGAAAAGGCGGGACAAGGAGGAGATGGTGCTCTCCCTCTCCGAAGACATGAACTGAGCCGTTCGGAGCGGACTCCCAAACGAGACAGCGCGGAGCGGAAGGTCCCGTCAGTTTTCCCACGAGACGCCGACCGGTCTCCACATCCAGGAGGTGCAAGGCATTCTCTCCCGCTGCGGCGAGTCGATGTCCCTCCGGATCGGTCACGAGAGCGGTGATCGTGCCGGGCAGGTCGATCGGGGTCGGCAGGACCTGGCCGGTTTTCCAGTTCCACACTCTCACCTGCCCGGAAACGGCGAGAGCGATGCGCTCCGAATCAACAAAGGTCACTGCCGTGACCGGCCCCCGTTTCCAGTCCCGACGCGCGACGCGATCACCTGATGCCACGGCAAAGACCGAGGTGGATCCATCGGGATATCCGAGTGCTGCGAGCCTCCCATCGGACGAAAGTGCGAGCGAACTGGCCTTCCCCCAGGCTCGGAGAGGCCCTGTTCCCGATTCTCTTTCCGCAACAAACACGCCCGGTGCGGGCACTAGATCAATCAGGGCGGTCCCGCCCCCCGCACTTACCGCCGCCAGGCGGATATCGCCCTCGGTTGTGCGCCACACGGCGCGAGGGGAATCCGATTCGGAATCCTGACAAACCCACCCCTCCGAATCGATTCCGGTCCAGCCCCGATCTCCGGAGCCACATGATAGAGCGAGCCAGTTTCGGGCTGTAGGCTTCTGCTCAATGACGGATTCGCCACGACTCGGTGCCAGCCATTCGATGTGATGGTCCTCGTCGTCGGCGAGCACGATCCACTGACCCGACGCATCCGATGCTCCGTGGACTTTTCCTCCTATTGCCGACCATTCCTCCGGCTCGGCGAGCGACTTGATGGACCCCACCATCGGACGCTGGTAGCTGGCCTGGGTCAGGATCGCCTCTTCACCGACCGGGAGGAGAAGGTGGAGCGGCTCTGTCAGGGAGATCGTCTCGCGAACGATGCCCTTCACAGGATCGAGGATGCGAAGTGAGGCGGGCGAAAGAGCGAGCAAGCCAACGCCATCCGGTAGAAGCCGGAGCTGCAAGACCGCCTCCGAAGTCGATTCGATGAGGTGATCTCCGGGCGTGATCCAGACTGCGCCGCTCCTCCAGGCGGCAGCCACGAGGGAGCCGCCTTCGTTGATCGCGAGAGCGGTCGGCGGTGCGGGGATCGGGGTGACCAGCTCACGCGGAAGTCCCTCGGAATCGTCGAAAAGCAGGAGCCCTCCGCCTTCGACCGCCACGAGCAGGTGCCTCCCTGACGGAGAAACCGCCTCGTTCATCGGCAACGATGGGAGAAGGTGGTTGGCAACCACCTTCGCGTCTCTGCACTCGACTCGTCGCAATTCCTTGGCACCGAGCATCCAGAGATCACCACCCGGAGTCCAGGCAAGGCGGCGCAGCCCTTCCGGACGATCCGCCACCTTCCTGGAAGTCGCGTCGGCACCGTAGATCGCGACTCCCGATTCGGTCGCACAAGCCATCGTGCCGACGTCGGAGACCGCAAGAAGGAAGGGATCGGTCCCTGGGTCCGGAGAGATTTCCTGCGACTGCGATGCGCCTTTTTCGAATCTGGTCAGGACTATCTCTCCGTCCGCCTCTCTGCGCGTGAGTAGCGCGGCCTGGCATCCGTTCGCCGACACTGCGAAACTCGTCACTTCCCCCGCAGAATACTCGAGGGAGGGTGCCACGGGACGGGGGAGGGAATGATGACGCAGTGTGCTCAGGGCCAGGCCGAGCGCGGCCTGATTCGCCGGATCATGGCGCAGCGCGATGGCGAGATAGGCGAGGGCATGAGCGGGACGTCGCCGCTCGCGCATGATCGCCGAGGCATAGTGCTCGTTCGCTGCGGCGCGATCGCGCTCCTCCCGGCGTGATTCACTTTCTGCAAGAGCCCGGCGGATTTCGGTGTTCTTCTGCCAGAGCAACGCGACGAGGGTCAGCGCGGATCCGATCAAAGCAACGATCAAGGCGGCCGTCGCTCGATGCCTCCTTGCCCACTTCGAGACGAAGTAGAAGGTTAATCGTGGCGCGGCGACGAGCGGCCTCCCTCCCAGCCAAGCTTCGAGATCCTCGGCAAGGGCACCGGCGGTGGTGTATCGCTGTCCGATTTCGGCGTCGGTTGCCTTTTGCGTGACCCAGCGGAGTTCTGCGGGCACGAAAGCACCATCGGGCAAACGCACCCGTGTTTCTCCGCCATCGGTCGATTGCACTGGGGTAGAACCAGTCAACAGCTCCCAGAAGATCGCTCCAAGGGCGAAGACATCGGCTCGGGTGTCGGCGGCACTGCGATTCTGCGAAGAATGGAGCCGCTCGGGGCCCATGTAGTCGGGAGTGC
>CALDKL010000563.1 GCA_937898895.1 uncultured Verrucomicrobiae bacterium
GCCAACATCTCTCGTATGGCTTCCAGGTTCGTTTCGAAGAGATTGACCAGATCGTTGTTCGTGATGTTTTCTGTCGATATCAGAAGCAGTTGCTTTGGTTTCCCATGAAGAAGAAACGAGCTCACGAAGTCATGGTCCTTGGTGACGACAATCCGGAACTCGTGATCCGCGAACTCGGTGATCGCGGTATCACTGGTGGCATTTCCGAGCGGGAGATCGAGGGTTGTGGACCGCATCTTCACCCCGATCACCCAGGAGCGAGGCCAGCTTCTTGGGAAGTTGGGCATCGATCAGCCAGTTCATGGAGCAACGGCTTCGAATCGACGCGTCCGAGCCAGCCGAGTCGCCCAAACCATCGCCGCTTGCAGGTCCTCGAGCTTCAGATCGGGGAAGTCGGCCAGAATTTCGTCATGGCTCATGCCGCTGCTCAGCCATTCCAGCACGTTTTCCACCGGGTACCTCAGGCCGCGGATGCAGGGTTTGCCGTGGCAAATCTCCGGCGAAACCGTAATGCGTGCGAGAAGTGCGATTTCATTCATCGCGTTCAAGCTACCGGACGAATCGAAATGCGTCAATCCTGCGGCCTAGTCGGCCATACCGATCCAATCTGTTTCATCATGAAAATCCCCGCCTTCCTCCTCTGCCTCACCGCGACCGTTCTCCACGCCGCCGAACCCGAGCCCCCGGGAATCCAGCACCTCGTTGCAGTCAAGGATGTCTGCGCCTGGCCCGCCCTGACCCTGTTGCCCGATGGATCCATCAACGCGACGCTATTCAGCAAGCCGAGTCACGGCCAGGTTGCGGGGGCGGTCGAAGTCTGGAACAGCCCCGACGGCACGGCCTGGACAAAACGCGGTGTGCCCTCGCCGAGCGAGCCTGAGACGAATCGCATGAATCACGCCGCCGGCCTTGCAAAGAACGGCGATTTGATCGTTCTCGTGTCCGGTTGGACGAACCGGAAACAGCCGCAGCGGCCGAAGCAGGCTGACTTCCGCGACGACATTCTTCCGACCTGGGTCTGTCGCAGCGCCGACGGAGGCAAAACCTGGACGCAGATCAAAGAGTTCCCCGAACCCGACCCCGGCTGGACGAATTTTATTCCCTTCGGAGACATCAAGACGGGCGAGGACGGTGCTCTCCATGTTTCGTGCTACGGCGGAGAGTTCACCGATCCTGCCAAAAGCACCAAAACAAAAGGGTATCGATCCTGGCATTTCCGTAGCGATGATGACGGGAAGACGTGGAAACGCATTTCGGTAATCCATCCCACCGGCAATGAGACGACGGTGCTTCCTCTCGGCGGCAAACGCTGGATCGCCGCCTCGCGGGAACGGGCCATGGATCTCTTCTGGTCGGAGGACGACGGTCTCACCTGGAGTCAGCCGCTTCGCGTCACCGCTCCGAATGAGATCAACGGGCATCTCGTGAGGTTGAAAGACGCTCGCCTCGTCCTGACCTACGGATGCCGGGTGAAGGAACGTTTCGGTGTGCTCGCAAAAGTCAGTGGAGACGAAGGCAAAACCTGGGGGGAACCTCTGCGCCTCGCGACTTCGCTGGAGGGGGATTGTGGGTACCCCAGCACGGTGCAGCGCACCGACGGCAAGCTCGTCACGGCGTGGTATGCGAAGGCAACGCCGCTCTACAGCTCCTACCAGATGGGTGTGACGATCTGGAACGCGCCGGAACGATGAGGTCAATCCCTGTTTTGACATTTGTCAGGCATTGGCACTGCAGTGAATACGCCGATTTCCGCCGAAACAGATTTTCCTTCCAACCCGACCCAAGACCCGCAATGAAACGATTCCTGTTCTTCCTTTTCAACGGCTTCCTCGGCCTGGTGGCCCATGCCTCCGATCCGATTGACATCGGCGGGCGGCGTGAACTTTTCGTGGATTCGTTTCTCATCGACCAGCTCAATGGAGTGCGATTGCAGATGCACGCCCCTCGCGACGAGGGAATTGCCTTTTCCTTCGACAAGCCTTGGGAGGGACTCTTCAGCGGTTACGTGACGATTCTCCCGATCGAGGGTGGCGGGCTCCGAGCCTACTACCGTGGCAAAGCCGTGGCGAACCGGGATGGGAGCGAGGAAGAGGTAACCTGCGTCGCCGAGTCGAAGGATGGCCGCACCTGGACGAAACCCGAATTGGGCCTCTACGAGGTGAACGGCAGCAAGGCAAACAACATCGTGCTGATGAGAGCCAACACCGCAACGCACAATTTCAGTCCCTTCCGGGATATTCGTCCCGGTGTGCCGGAGGAGGAGTGCTTCAAAGCCTTCGGAGGCACCCTGGAGGGCGGCGGACTCTTCGCCTGGAAGTCTGCTGACGGCTACCGTTGGACGAAGATGGCCGACGCTCCTGTTATTCACAAAGCGATGGTGCCATACAAGTATATGTTCGATTCGCAGAACCTAGCATTCTGGTCGGAGGCGGAGCGCAAATACGTGGCGTACTATCGCGTCGTCGAAGGAGGGATCCGCCGGATCGTGCGCAGTGAGAGCAGCGATTTCCTCACCTGGTCACCGCCGGTGTTGCTTGGCTATCGGCATTTGGCGGGCGATGCTCCTATCGAGCATCTGTATACGAACCAGACCAGCCCCTATTTCCGCGCTCCGCATCTCTACGTCGCCATCGCGGCGCGTTTCATGCCCGGGCGTCAAGTCCTCACCGATGAGCAGGCCCGGGCGATCCACGTGAACCCTGGTTACTTCAAGGACACTTCCGACGCGATCTTCATGACGACGCGCCCGGCGGAAGGCGCAGATCATCTCGCCGTCTACGACCGTACGTTTCTGGAGGGGTTCATCCGAGGCGGTATCGGTGCTCAGAACTGGGTTTCGCGGACCAACTATCCTGCTCTGAACGT
>CALDKL010000564.1 GCA_937898895.1 uncultured Verrucomicrobiae bacterium
GCGGAGGACGACGCTTTGTTCGTTCGCGAGATTGGTGACTTCGATGAGGGTGCCGAATGGCAGGGTGCGGTGCGCGGCGGTGTCGTGATGATCGGCGAATGTTTCTCCACTGGCAGTGCGGGTGCCGCCGTTCGTCCTGACACTGTACCAGGAGACCTTCCCGGTGAAGGACTCTCCACTGCGAATCATGCCGGGGGCAGGATCGCTTTCGACCGGGGTTACGGAAACGACCGGATCAGGAGCGACGCCAGGGACGGGCCAATCGAGCGATTTGCAACCGACCGAGAGGAATCCGACAGAGAGGAATCCGACCGAGAGGGCGGCAACGAAGCGGGGGAGGAAGCAGGAACGGCTCATTCTTTGGCACGGAAAATCGGTTTGATCTTGCCGACAGGGCCATCGGGCCATGTGGCACCCTCGGCGATCCAGCGACGAATGAGCGCAACTTCATCGACATTGGGCTTCTCGCCGACGAGCGGCATGGCTTTCTCGTGAAAGACGGGGGATTCGAGGGCGATGACCATGAGGCTCTCGTCCGGTTTTCCGGGTACAATGATCGGCTGTCCTGCTTTCGTCGTAACGAAGGCGAGTTTCTTCGATTCGAAGCTGACCTTGTCGGGCAGAGTCTTGCGATTGTGGCAGTGCGAACACTTCTCGCGGAGGATCGGTTTGATTGTGTCGGCGAAGGAGATCCTGGCCGTCGGCTCCTCGGCAGCCGTGACAGGCGGGGCATCGGCGAGCACGAGGGCAGACGCGGACAGAAAGAGGACACGAAGGTTCATTGGGGGGAGAAGAGTTTCTGGAAGGGTCGTTTTCCGGAAGAGGCAGATCGGGAGGTTTCGGGGGTGGCAAGGATCCTGCGAAGTTCGGGGGTGATGGCCCGAGCCCAAAGGAGGTAGCCTTCTTCGGAGAGGTGGAGCTTGTCGGGCATGAGCCGGGGAGGGAGATTTCTCTTTTCATCGGTGAATTCATCCCAAATCCGGAAGTGCCGGACGTGGGTGTCGTTCCTGCCGACAGCGGCCAGCAGTCGATTCGTCTCCTCCACATCGCGGCGGAAGGAGTCGCCCGGAACCCCTCGCGGGAAGAGATCGAGGAGGAGGACCTGCGCTTCGGGAAGCTGGCTTCGCAGGGATCGGACGATGGCATCGATCCCGCGAACGACGGCGGGTGGGTCATCTCCGAGGAGGCCGATATTGTTTGTACCGATGAGAAGCACGATGACTCGAGGACGGACCTTCGCGAGAGCACCACCTTCTGTGATCCGCCAAAGCACGTTTTGGGTGGTGTCGCCGCCGATCCCGAAATTCGCCGACCCGAGCGGAGCGAGAACCTCCTCCCAAACCTTGGCACCGTTCTTTTCCCAGGCTTCGGTGATGGAATCACCGAGGAAGAGCACCTCGACGGGGCCTTCCTTTCCACGGGCGAGGTCGCCTTCGTGAAAGGCCCGCCACTTTTCCAGACTCATCCAGGGATAATCCTTGCTCCGCGGCGCGGGGAGGTCGGGCGACTCGGCGACAAGACGCTCCGGAAGAAGGCTGACGATGACGAGCGTCACCATCCAGGCTGCAGAGCGTAGGAGATGCGATGCCGGGGTGGATTGGACTCCCCGAGACCAGGGACGTTTCATTCGGAGGCAGCGACAGGTTCGGCCCGGAGAGAGCTTTTCGGTGCGGCGGGAGCAGAGGCGGGAGTGGGAGCGACCGATTTGGATGGCGATGGAGCGGACTCGGGTTGGCGACGTGCCGTTGCCGCAGGATCCGTGCCTTCCGGTCGGAGCGCGGCCTCGGGCTCGACACTATCGGGGCGGGCTGTGGGCAAGTCGACCAGTGGGGGCGGAGGAGGCACGTCATTGCCGAGGTCCATCGTCGGAGTGGGGTGCGGACGCGGGGCGGGGGAACCTTCCGCCTTCTGCAATGCGGGATCCCGGGGTGCCTTTTCGGATTTCACCTCGACCGCCTCTTTCAGCACCGGATAGGTCGGGGGTGTTCCGGAAGGAGCCTGGGGACTGTTTGCGGAGGCAACTGTGGAAACGCCTCCCGTCGGAGCCGGGGACGGATCTGCGACCGTTGCGGCGGGTTCTCGTTTCACCGGTGGGGACGATTTCAGGGGATTCGCCTCGATGGGGATTTCTCCCTCCGGAGCCGGGGCAGGCAGGGGCAGGCCGAGTCCGCGGGCGATTTCCTCCTTGGCCTTCTGGGCGCTCGGGGCGTTGTAACCGAGAAAATAGAAGATGCCGATGGCGGCGATGAGAGTGCCGAGGATGAGATTGAGAAAGAGCGGCCGCTTCCGCTTCCGTCCCAGGCGGAGCCGGGGTGACTTCCCGAATTTTTCCAGGCGAAAGCGGCGGTCCTTCTTGATGGTCCTCTTCATCTCGATGAGGAACTCGTTTTCACCGAAGCGGGTCACTCCGCTATTGAGGGCGTCCATGGCCTCGGCAAGATCGAGACCGAGGTGGTCACCATACTTGCGGATGAAACTCTTGGCATAGGCGACACTGGGGAAACGGGAGAAATCGTCCTCCTCGATGCTGAGGATCATGTTGGGATGAATGCGCGTGGCATGGGCCACGTCCTCGACGCTGAGGCCGCGATGGAGGCGCGTTTCTTCCAGTTTCTGTCCGATGGTCGGCATGGGGCACCCGGGTGAAGGGAGGGTGCGGGAATCCCGAACCGGCCTCGAACCCAAATGGCGCAAACGAGGTCAGGATCTCCAAGCCGGGGGGCTCCGCGCCGGAACTTACGCGAAGTCGTCGGAAAGATCGACCAGAATTTCCCGTGGTTTCGCCCCTTCCCCAGGCCCGACGATGCCTCGGCTCTCGAGAATGTCGATCATCCGGGCGGCACGGGTGTATCCCAGTCGGAGGCGGCGCTGCAGCAGGGAAGTGGAGGCCTTTTTCTCCGCGTAGATCACCTCTAGACATTTTTCGAGGGTCTCCTCGTCCGCGTCGGTAATCTCGTCGCCTTCCTCTCCAAAGCTTCCGGATTCGAGCGCTTCCTGGGCTTCGGCTTCGAAGCGGGGCTTGCCCTGGGAGGAGCAGGCGTCGACAAGCCCCTGGGCTTCGTCGTCGGTGATGAGGGCTCCGTGGGCGCGGACGAACTGAGCGCTGCCGGGCGGCAGGTAGAGCATGTCGCCTTTGCCGACGAGGTTTTCGGCACCGTTGGCATCCAGAATGATGCGGCTGTCGGTTTTCGAAGAGACCTGGAAGGCGATCCGGCTCGGGATGTTTGCCTTGATGATGCCGGTGACGACGTCGGCACGGGGAGTCTGGGTCGCGACGATGAGGTGAATGCCGGCGGCGCGGGCCTTCTGCGCAATGCGGGCGATGCCAGTCTCGACATCGGCGGGAGCGGTCTGCATGAGGTCGGCAAGCTCGTCGATGATGACGACGATGTATGGCAGGGACACGGGCAACTCCTCTTCAGTGGTCGGTCGGACCTGGCGCGGGGCGGGGGCCTCAGCGAGATCGGTGAGATCGAAGGGAGGGAACCCCTCCTCCTCGAGTTCGTCACTGAGACGGACATGGTGGACGAGTTCCATCTCGGGACGCGGCTTGGCGGATCGGCCCTGCTTTTCTGCGGTTGCAGGCGTCTCGGCGGTGGCCGACTCCTTCAGTTCGCGCGCCCGCATCGTGTTGAAGCCGTCGAAATTGCGCGTCCCCACCTTTGCGAAGAGGGCGTAGCGACGCTCCATCTCGTTGATGACCCACCGCAGGGCGAGGAGAACCTTCTTCGGATCGGTCACCACGGGGATGACCATGTGGGGCAGATCGTTGTAGAGCTGCATCTCGACGACTTTCGGGTCGATCATGATGAAGCGGAGCTCATCGGGAGTGAAGCGATAGAGAAGGCTCGCGATGATGCTGTTGATACAGACGCTCTTGCCGCTGCCGGTGGCCCCGGCGACGAGGAGGTGCGGCATGCGGGCGAGATCGCCGATGATGGTGCGTCCGTAAACATCCTTGCCCAGAGCCAGGGGCAGCTTTGCTTTGGTGTCGCGGAACGCTTCGTCCTCGAAGAGTTCGCGCAGGGCCACCGGGATCTTTTCGTTGTTCGCAATCTCGATCCCGACGGTGTCTTTTCCGGGCACCGGAGCGAGGATATTGATCCGTTCCGCTTTGGTGGCCCGAGCGATATCGGCCTCGAGCGAAGTGATGCGATTCACCCGGAGTCCGGCACTGGGATAGAGTTCGTACCGGGTGATGGTGGGACCGCGCGTGATGTTGCCCGGCTTCACTTCAACCCCAAAGGTCGCGAGCGTCGTGACGATGGTGTTCTGCTGGGCGAGCAGCTCGGCCTGGTCGGTCGGCGTGGACGCTTCGTCGTCGGCGTATTGGAGGATCGAGAGACTGGGGAGTTCGTAATCGGGAAACTGGCCGCCCGCGAGCAGTGCACCACTGGCCTTCTTCTCGCGGTCAAACAGAGATCCCGCGGCCTCCTCGGGAGTGAGCTTTTTCCGAGTGCGTTGGGTCGAATCCAGGATCTGGGGTTCGGGCGCGGGAGGGGCGGTCGTTGAAAAGAGATCTCC
>CALDKL010000565.1 GCA_937898895.1 uncultured Verrucomicrobiae bacterium
GAGGGGGTCGGCCTGAGCCCACTCACTCCCGGAGTCTGCAACCCCTTCCCCTGGCTCGCCGAGACGATGGACATCAAAAAGGAAGCCAATTTCTTCGAGCAGACCGTCACCGAATACCAGAAGTCCGGTGCCCTCGCCATCGGCAGCGACGACGATCTCTGAGGGCTCTGCCTCCTTGTCGCCGCATCTCCGACCCCTTCCCGTATCTCCAGTTCCCATCCCACCCGAAACCGCACCCGTTCCACGCCCATGATCACCCGCCACCTCATCGAACAAGACCTCGAATTGCAGCGTTGCGCCGCGACGCCGCAGGAGCTGAAACCGCGCTTCAACTGGAGCGACATGGTGTCCTCGAGTCAGCCGACTTCCGCCCCGCGCATCGTCGTGCAGGTCGGCGACGAGCAGACCGATCTCAGTATCGCAAAGATCGCCGAGACGGTGGGCCGCGCCGTGACCGACCTCGCTCTCTCGCGCAAGCAGGACGATATTTTCAATGACCGCAACCGTCAGCTCGTCGCCAGCATCGTGCGGACCGTAACGGAGATGCTGACGAACAAGGCAAACAACGAGGAGGCGGACGGGACCGTCCTGCTGTCCGCCGCAGAACTCACCTCCATTATCGAGATGGCGCTGGTGCGGCAGAATGCGCATGATGTCGCGAAGAGCCTCCTCATTCGCCGCAAGACCGAGATCGCCCGGCGCGATCCGCGGGGGAATGGGATCGAAAAGCCTCTCTGCCGCGTCATCCGACGAAATGGCGAGGTCGTCGCGTGGGATTCCAACAAGATCGAGATTGCAGTGCGCAGTGCTTTTCTTTCTCTGGGAATGGATTCGTCGCCGGCCAAGGAGATTTCCACTGCCCTCACCGACCGAGTCGCTCGCAGCGGGCAGGAATTCATCCGCATCGAGGATCTCCAGGACCGCGTCCAGGAGGAACTGATGCGGCAGGGCCATTACAAGGTGGCCGAGTCCTACATCCTCTATCGCGCCCATCGCGCCCAACTCCGCCTTCAGGAGGAGGAGGCGCAGGTTCGCTACGACGAATCGACACAGGAGTCGATGATCGTGGTGAAGCGAACCGATGGCACGAGCGACCTGTGGGATGGTTCGGATCTCCGCCGCCGCATCGACTTCGCGATGCCCGGTCTTGATCTTTGCCTCTCGCATGATCAGATCGAACACGAATTGCGCCGTGCCTTCTTCAACGAGATGACCGAGGCAGACCTTCGCAAGACGATCATTCTCAATGCAAAGAGCCTCATCGAGCGCGACGGCGACTTTGCCCGATTCGCCGCCCGCCTCCTTCTCACCTATATCTATGAGGAAGTTCTCGGTTGGAGCATTTCCCGCGACGGGGTTTCCCGTCTTGCCGAATTTCACCGACGCGCCTTCAAGGCCAACCTCGTTCGCGGCGTCGAAATCGAGCGTCTCTCCCCGAAAATGCTCGAATACAATCTCGACCGTCTCGCCGATGCGATCAATCCGACGTCGGATCTCGACTTCGACTTCCTCGGGATCCAGACTCTCTATGATCGCTACCTGATCATCGACAAGACCGGTGACAGCCATCGACGCATCGAGACGCCGCAGCTCTTCTGGATGCGGGTCGCGATGGGCCTGATGGTCGGGGAAACGGAGGGCCGCGAAAGCAAGGCAATCGACCTCTATCGCCTCTACTCGAGCCGCCGCTTCTGCTCCTCGACGCCGACCTTGTTCAATTCGGGCACTCTCCACAGCCAGCTCTCCTCGTGCTATCTCTACAAGGTCGACGACAGCATCGAATCGATCATGCAGCGAGGCATCGCCGAAAACGCCTATCTTTCCAAGTGGGCCGGCGGACTCGGGGGATCCTGGACATCGGTGCGCGGCACGGGCAGCTACATCAAGGGTACCAACGGCGAGAGCCAGGGCGTCATCCCCTTCCTCAAACTGCACAACGATCAGCTCGTCGCCGTGAACCAGGGCGGAAAACGCCGGGGCTCCGGCTGTGCCTACCTCGAGACCTGGCACAATGACATCATCGACTTCCTCGAGCTGCGCCGGAACACCGGCGACGAGCGCCGTCGCGCCCACGACATGAACACGGCGAACTGGATTCCCGATCTGTTCATGCAGCGGATGGAGAGCCGCCAGACCTGGACCCTTTTTCGTTCGAACGAAGTCCCCGACCTCCACAATCTCTACGGTCGCGCTTTTACCGAGCGTTACCTCGCCTACGAGGCCGATGCGAAGGCCGGAAAGATTTTCGGTCGCGAGGTGCCGGCCATCGATCTGTGGAAGCAGATGTTGAAAATGATCTTCGAGACGGGGCATCCCTGGATGACGTTCAAGGATCCTTGCAATGTGCGCAGCCCCCAGGATCACGTGGGAGTGATCCACAGTTCGAACCTGTGCACCGAGATCACCCTGAACACCTCGGCCGACGAGACCGCAGTGTGCAATCTGGGATCGATCATCCTCAACACGCACATCCGGTCCGACGGCTCTCTCGATCTCGAGAAGCTGCGCGAGACGGTGCGCATCGCGGTGCGCGCCCTCGACAATGTCATCGACATCAACTACTACCCGACCGTCCCGGCCCGGAACGCGAATTTGCGTCACCGTCCCGTCGGCCTCGGCGTGATGGGGCTGCAGGATGCTCTCTTCCTGCGCAACACTCCCTTCGCGAGCCAGGCGGCGGTGGAGTTCAACGACGAGTTCATGGAGGCGATCGCCTACTATGCCTACGAAGCCTCAAGCGATCTCGCCGCAGAGCGGGGCAGTTACTCGACCTTCGAGGGTTCGAAGTGGAGCCGGGGCTTGCTTCCACCCGACACCATCGACCTGCTCGAGGAGGAACGTGGCGAGTCAATCGATGTGCCGCGAGGCGGTCGGATGAACTGGGACGCTCTCCGTGAGAAAATCCAACGCCAGGGCATGCGCAACAGCAACGTCCTCGCCATCGCTCCGACCGCGACGATTTCGAACATCATGGGCAGCTCTCCCTGTATCGAGCCGACCTTCAAGAACCTCTTCGTCAAGGGCAACCTCTCCGGCGACTTCATTGTGCTCAACACCTACCTTGTTCGCGACCTCAAGGCTCTCGACCTATGGGGCGAGGAGATGGTCGAGCGTCTGAAATACTACGACGGAGAACTCGCCGACATCGTGGAGATTCCGGCGCACCTGAAGGAAAAATACGCCACGGCGTTTTCCATCAACTACGAGTGGTTCGTCGAGGCGGCGGCGCGTCGGCAGAAGTGGATCGACCAATCGCAGTCGGTCAACCTCTTCCTCGCCACGCCCGACCTCAAGACGCTCTCGCACATGTATCGTGCGGCCTGGCACAAGGGACTCAAGACGACCTATTACCTACGCAATCAGCAGGCCTCGAATATCGAAAAGGCTTCGATCAAGGTGAACAAGGAAGTCCGCATTTACCAGGCCGAAGCCCAGCCGCGCGAGTACACCGAAGCCGAGAAAGTGGCCTGCTCTCTCGAGGCGCTCCTCAACGGGGGCGAGTGTGAGGCGTGCCAGTGAACCAGGATCCAACGGATGCCGCTCCCCCGCTACCTCGGGGGGGCGGTGATTCTGGTGGGGTCGTGATCCCGGAGGGAAGGGCGGCCCACGCCGACAGGTGGAAACGCCTCGTATGGTGCGTGCGCCTGACTCCAGGATCACCTTTGCAAATCGAGTCCAGGGTCGTACTCTTTCCGGTTCATGGTTCTGTTCCTCGCCTCGGTCGTTCTCGGGATTGTGCCCATGGTTTTCTATGCGCTCGTCGTGTGGCGGCTGGATCGGTGGGAGAAGGAACCCATACCGCTGCTCATCGCGGCGTTCCTCTGGGGAGCGATGCCTTCGGTCGTCTTCGCCCTCATCGCGCAGCTTGTTCTGGGTGCTCCCGAACCGCCTGCGGGCGGGGAGGCGTCGCTCCTTAGCGAACTCTACGACGCCAGCATCCTTGCGCCTCTCACGGAAGAACTGGTGAAGGCTTTCGGGGTCTTTCTCATCTTTCTCTTGTTCCGCCGCGAGATCGATTCGGTTTTGGACGGCCTGATCTATGGCAGCATGGTCGGATTCGGCTTCGCCGCAGTCGAAAACGTTTTCTACTTTGCGGGACAGCCGGATGCCGCGAGCCTCCTTTTTCTGTTTTTTCTCCGGGCCTTTCTCTTTGGAATGCTGCACGCGCTCTTCACCGGCCTGACCGGAGTCGGGCTGGCTCTCGGACGTTTTTCCTCCTCCCCCCTGATGAAGCTGGTCTGGCCGATTCTCGGACTCGCTGCGGCGATGGCCACCCATGGACTCCACAACTATTTTGCCACGCTCGGAGGAGGCTATCTGCTCTTCTCTGTTCTCGGAATCACTCTTGGGATCGCTTGGTTTGGCCTGACCATGGGGATTTGTCTCTATCACGAAAACCGTTGGGTTCGCATTCATCTCTCCGAGGAAGTTGAGAGCGGCGTGCTCTGCGCCGAGCAAGCCCTCGATGCGGCGAGCTTCTGGCATCGGGGGCCGCTCAGCGGATTTTCGAGGGGATTCATACCTGCCTGGAGACGGAGAACGCTCCTCCAGGCTGCTGCGGAGTTGGCTTATCAGAAGCAGAAAGCCATTCGGCACGGGGCAGATCCGGAAGAAAATGGCCGCATCGCCATCCTTCGGGAACGGGTTCGCTTTCTCAGCCGGACAGATCCCCTCGTGGTATCCGGTCGCATTCGACCGGGGCACCGACTTCCGCCACCGCTCCCGCCGCAGCGGCGGATTCCGCCGCCGTTGCCGCAGAGGGGGTGAGTCGCGGATCACCAGAACGCTTCGTATTGCCTCACGTAACTTTGCCAGTGCATCGGGCGCATCGCATAGACGCCCTGGCTGCGCCGTCCGATTCCGGGATCGAAGATCTCCCACCCATACGCGGAATCACGTCGTCCGTAGTCGAGACGATGGATCCAAGCTCCAAATTCGTCTTTTCTCCATAGGGCTGCGTCAACGCCGACAACGATCTCGGCAAACGCCCAAACGTTCTCAATGACCTCCCGTTCGTAAGCGCTGCGGATCGGTGGAAGTGGATCGTCCGGCAGATGGGTAGCTTCAAGGGCGGAAGAGGCTGCTGGAGCGAGGAAGGCACCGTCACTCCCATTCTGAACGACACTGGGTCGGGAGGAAAAGAAATCTCCCTCCGTTTCCGCGCAATCGTCGCTTTGGTCGTAGAACATCGATTTTGAACAAATGAACAGTAATTGGAAACCTAGTTTTGCCAAGTGATTTTTTGCAAATCCGCCCTCCCCGACGCGGGTTTTGTCCTTTCGCCGTTGCGGATTCCTTGACTGGGGGCGAGTGCTCCTGCAACTCTTACCGAACATGTCCGAATCCTCTCCTTCCCAGGCGGCCGATACCCGCCGCGTTGTTCTCGCCAGTTTCGTGGGCACGACAATCGAATGGTACGACTTCTTCCTCTACGGCACCGCATCGGCCCTGGTCTTCAACCGGATCTTCTTCACGAATCTCGACGAGATGGCGGGCACGATGGCGTCCTTCGCGACCTATGCGGTCGGCTTCTTCGCGCGGCCGCTCGGCGGGATCGTCTTTGGCCACTACGGGGACAAGCTTGGTCGGAAATCGATGCTGGTGACCACGCTGATGATGATGGGGATGACGACATTCCTCATCGGCCTCCTCCCCACCTACAATCAGGTCGGCCTGTGGGCTCCGGCACTGTTGGTGTTGCTCCGCTTTATCCAGGGCATCGGAGTCGGGGGAGAGTGGGGCGGAGCTGTGCTCATGGCGGTGGAGCACAGCACGGCGGGGAAGCGAGGCTATCACGCAAGCTGGGTGCAGGCGGGAGTCCCGGTGGGATTGCTTCTCGCGAACGGAGTCGTCATGATCTTTTCGGGTC
>CALDKL010000566.1 GCA_937898895.1 uncultured Verrucomicrobiae bacterium
ACAGGGTCTTGAAGCTGGTGAAGTCACCGCAACGACGGGTCTCTAGATGATCGGGCAGATTTTTGAACACTTTTTCTCTCAGTTCGCGACTCCGTCCTTTCTCCTCGCTGAGTTCGCCGTGCTGTTTGCCATCGGGTTGGTCCTCGGCTACACGCGGATGAAAACGCGTTCGCTCTGGCTCGGGATCGGTTTGCATGCGGGTTGGGTCTTTGGGGTGAAAACGCTCAGTCCATGCACGGTACGGGCCTTTGCTCCTGGGGAGATGATGCCCTGGCTCGGAGAAACGCTGAGGGTGGGGGCTGTCTCCTGCCTGGTGGTGCTCCTGACCGGAATCCTTCTCTGGCTCTGGCTCCGGAACCGGTACGGCGATCCTTTCGCGGAAACGCCATGAATGCATCCTACTCCGCTCCTTCCCGCGTGCGCCGCTTGCGTCAGGCGGTGCTTGGTTGGATCTACCCGCCGACCTGTGCGGTCTGCGACCGCCCCCTTGAGTCGATGCGACAATTGGAGGTGCCCTTTCTCTGCGCTCCCTGCGAAGCGGGCCTGACCCGGATCGGCGATCACTACTGTCGGGTCTGTGGCCAGGGATTCGACGGGGTGAGCGGGATTCCGTTTCGCTGCGGAAATTGCGGCGACCGCGAATTGGCCATCGACTTTGCCGTCTCCGCCTACCGGGGAGTCGGAGCTGGCAGTGGTCTGGTCCATCGTTTCAAGTATGGAAAGGAACGACATCTCGCACGGCTCTTCGGCGTGCTCCTCGATGAAGTATGGCGGGACGAACGCCTCTGCGCCGACGGATCCTGGTGGGTCGTTCCGGTGCCATTGCATCCCCGTCGACGGAGGGAACGCGGTTTCAATCAGGCACACGAATTGGCTCGCGAACTGGTGCGCCGGGCTCCGACGGGACTGGATCTGACCCTGCGCCCGCTCCTTCGTCGCGTTCGCGAAACTGTGCGGCAGGCTCGCCTTGACCGCCGGGGTCGCCTCGTCAATCTCCAGGGAGTCTATGCTCCGATTCGCCGCCTGCCCGAGCCCCCGTCGGAAGGAGCCCGCATCCTCCTTGTCGATGATGTCATCACCACCGCTGCGACCGTCTCGGAATGTGCTTCCGTGTTGAGAGAAATCATGGAAATCGATCAAATCGTCGCCGTGTCCCTGTTGCGGGGATGATTTGGGGAGGGACGGTTTTCCCGCTTGATCGGGGATGAGAGCGTGGTGTTGATTGGTACCAAGAGCGGCGGTGATCGTGGTTTGCGGGAAAAATCCGTTTCGTCCCGGGGCAAGGACACCCTCCCTTTGATTCTATCTTCTTGAGCCGGGCGGGTTTTCCATCAAGAATACGCCCGGACCTTTCCTCTCTGCACCCTTGACCTGGATTTCCCTCGCCCTCCGAAATCTGCTCCGCAACGCGCGTCGTTCGATCACGACGATCGCGGCGGTGGCGCTGGGCTATGCAGCCGTGAATATTCTCGCGGGATTCACGGACTACATGTTCGTGAGTATCGAAGACGCACACATATACGAGCAGATCAACGGCCACGCCCAGATCTGGAAAAAGGGTGCCCGTAGCTACGGCGGAACGGACCCGGGAGCCTATCTGATCGCGAGGGAGGAATTTGAAGCGATCCGGACCTATGCGGCGCAGGATGCGCGGATCGAACTCGCTGCAGGCATGCTGGAGGTGAAGGGAAATGTGGATTTCAATGGGTTGCCGGGTTTCTTTGTCGGCCAGGCTATGGTGCCGGAAGAGATGGAGGCGATCCATGGCCGTTCGACGGCTCTGCGCGGGGTGGACGGCAGTGCTTACGAGGGAAAACCGATCACGAAGGACACCCCGGACGGCATCGCGGTGACGACTGGCATGGCGGAAAGCCTCGGTCTGAAGATCGAGGATCCGGTCGTTCTGATGTCCGCCTCGATCAGTGGGCAGATGAATGCGGTGGATGCAAGAGTGTTGCAGATCGCCGACACCGCCTCGGAGGCGCTGAACAACCGATTCGTTTTTATGCCCCTCGCCCTCGGCCAGAGTCTCTACGATACGCAGGGGGTGAGTTGCGTGCGCCTCCTTCTGAAGCAGAGCGAGGACACGGACGCGGTGGTGGCCTCGCTGCGCGAACGTTTCCCGGAGTCGGATTGGGAGGTGATCCCCTGGTACGAGGTTTCGAAACTCTATCTGCGGACGAAGCGGATGTTCGATATCATCTTCGGATTGGTCTTCGCGATCATCGCGACAATCGTGACGATGTCGGTGCTGAATACGATCGGGATGGCCGTGGTGGAGCGAACGAAGGAGATCGGTACGCTCCGCGCCTTGGGACTGAAGCGACCTGGGGTGGTCGTGCTCTTTGGGATCGAGAGCGCCTTCCTCGGAATCATCGGCGCGACCTTGGGCCTGATTCTGACGCTGGCTTTTGCCCTGACCGTGCGCGTGATCGAGCCGACCTGGGAGCCGCCCGTGACGGCGCGGGAGATTGTTTGGGAAATCCGCATCCTACCGACAATGCAGGTGGCGACCTTCGTGCTCCTTGTCATCTTCACGGCTCTTGCTGCGATCGCCCCGGCCCGCCGCGCCGCAAATCAGAGCATTGTCGATTCGCTGGGGCATGTGTAAGTTGTCCTCTCCATGAAAATTCTTGCCTCAGTCGCCGTTCTTCTCCTCGCTGGGATCTCCGTCTCTGCCCAGGAAGCCGCTCTCCTCGCTGCGGAACAGGCTCGCGGCATTCTTACCGGCAATGGCGTGCGCTGGACCGTGAGTGTTTCGGGAACCAAGAGTGCGAAATTTGTCGCGATCTCCCAGGGTGGAAAAATTTTTGCCGAGGTTATCGAGCCGGCCGATGCGACGGGGCGACGCTATCTCGCGGACTCGGGAGGTGACATGTGGTTTTGGAAACCGGGCCTGAGTCGCCCTGTCTCGGTTTCGAAACGGCAGCGTCTCTCGGGCGACGCGGCCATCGGTGACATTGCTTCGACAAGTTACGTCGACGGATACAAGGTCGCAGGCAAGGAAGACGGAGAAGTGAATGGGGAGCCCGCCACGATCTACACGATGGAGGCGAACTCGATGGGAGATACCTACGCAAAGATCAAGTACTGGGTGACCAAGAGCGGGAACCTCGGGAAGAAGGCGGAGTTTTACGCGAAATCGGGCAATCTCGTCCGCTCCTCGGCGATGGAGTACGACAATCAGGCGAACGGCAATCCGTTTCTCTCCAAGATGACGGTCACGGACGGGGGGACGAAAATCACTCTTCGTTTTTCCGAGGTGCAGATCGGATCTTATCCTGCCAAACTGTTCACCCGCGAAAACCTCGGCGGACCGAAGGATACCGGCCCGCGGCGGTAACTCCTCCTGTGGACATGGCCGATCTTTCCTTCACCCCGACGGAGCTGGAGGCGGCCACGTCGCTGTTGCAGGACCTCATCCGGATTGACACCTCGAACCCGCCGGGAGGTGAGGCTGCTGCAATCGACCTGCTCGAGCGTCACTGCCGTGAGGCTGGTCTCGAGACGATCATTGTGGGGGCTCATCCGGAGCGTCCCAACCTCATCGCGCGATTTCCGGCCGATCCAGCCCGGCGCACCGCCCGCCCACTCCTCCTCAGTGGCCACGTCGATTGTGTGCCCGCCGATCCGGCGCAGTGGATCCACGATCCCTGGTCCGCGCATCACGACGGCACCCATATCTGGGGCCGGGGCGCGATCGACATGAAGGGCTTCGTCGCGATGGCCTTCGCCGTGATCGCAAAGCTGAAGCGCGAAAACCTGCCCCTGAATCGCGATCTCCTTTTTGTGGTCGTTTCCGACGAGGAGGCGGGGACCCGGCTCGGTTCCAAGTGGCTTGTTGAGGAGCGGCCCGATCTGCTTGGCGAGCCCGAATACGTCATCAACGAGGTGGGTGGCTTTGTCATCCACCGCGAAGGGAAGCGCTTTTATCCCGTACAGGTTGCAGAGAAAGGCGTCGCCTGGCTGCGCCTCTCGGTCTCGGGGCGATCTGGTCACAGCTCGCTGCCCTCGCGCGACCATGCCGTCTCGAGGCTCGCCCGGGGGATCGCGGCGATCACAGAGGCGCACCTGCCGTGGCATCCTTCGGAGGAGGCGCGCCGTTTTCTGACTGCATTTGCCAAGCCGCGAGGAATACTCGCGGAACGAATTGCCGCCCTCCTCGCCAACCCGATTCTCGGACCATACCTTCTGCCGCTGCTGGTGCGCGACCCGTCCCGCCGCACCTCGATCGAAGCCATTCTGCGAAATACCGCGACCCCGACGAGCCTCGGCAGCGGGGGGGCTGTCAATGTCCTTCCAGGAAAAGCCTCGGTCGACATCGACGGACGGCTCGCCCCGGGCCAGTCCACGGCCGATCTCGTCGCGGAGCTGGATCGGGTCCTCCGACCGATTCTCGGAAACCATTTCGAACTCTCCGTGCTCCAGGAATCTCCTCCGATCTCCTTTTCCATGGACACGCCCCTGTTTCGCGAAATCGGCCGAACCCTTGCGGAAGCGGATCCGGAAGGGCACCTCGTGCCCGCGATCCTGCCGGGCTTCACCGACAGTCGGAATTGGGGTCGTCTCGGGGCACACTGTTACGGATTTTATCCCCTGCAACTTCCCGAAGAACTCGATTTTGCGGCCCTCTTCCATGGCGACAACGAACGCATCCCCGTCGCCGGCTTCCATTGGGGCATCGCAGTGCTCGCGAGGATGTTGTCCCGCTTTCTGGTGTCGTAACCCGTGCAATCTACCCAAGGCGGCAAGATTTTGTTTGGAACTCCAAATAATCTGGGATCTCAAACGTCAAAGAAAATGAAACCAGTGCGCCCTGGTTGTCCCACCCCCTGGTTTATGGTGTTTCCATGAACAAACGTATCCAAGCTCAGCCCGTCGTATCTCCCGTCTCCGTGGTGGCGTTTCCCGCCAGGAAAACCTCGGCCCGCGCCGTGACCCCGGCACCCGGAAATGCGGTCGAGGGGGGGCTTCTTCGTCTTTGTCAGGAAATTGCCGGGTCTCTCCTGCGCCGCCGCCTGGAGTGCGGCAGCCCCGTTGCGGCGATTCGCGAAATGCGGTCGGAGCTGATGAAGGTTCTTCCCGAATGTGATGAGAAGCGGGCGAGTTGCCTCATCGATCTCGCCCTCGAGTTGCTCCACGTGAAGGCCCGGGGCCAATTCAAGCGCAACGCCCTCGATCTGAGTGAACTGATTGCCCGCGCGGGAAATCAGTTGCGCAATGCCGCCGACAACTGAGGGCGGGAGCGGCGGGCTTCACATCGTCTTTTCGTCCGTGGTCGCGACGGGCGAAGCGGGCGTGGTCTCCCCGCTATCGGCTTCGCCTTCGATGACGATTCCCGCTTCCGCCGCGAAATCGGCGAGGGCGAGTTCCTCCATCGCGGTGCGCTCCGTTTCGAGCCGCTCGAGATCGCTCGTGTCGATACTGTCTTTTGCGACGCGGGCGCGACCTTTGGCTTTTTCCTTTTCTTCGCGGACCATTTCACCGAGTCGGTTGAGCGTGTCTCCTGATCCTCCGATTTGGCCGATCATGCCGGCAGCCATCTCGTTGAGTTCAGCGGTGGCCTTGGCAATGCGGGTCTGGTCGATGTCACGGGCGAGCGATTCGATTTTTTCGCGGGCCGCCTTGACGGATACTTCCTGGGCTCGCTTCAGTTCGGCGTAGGTTGTTTCGGCATCGGCGAGTTCCTCGACGTTCGTGCCGTGGGCTTCCTTGATCTGCTGAAGGCGCAGGGCATACTCGCCGGCCAGTTTCCGGTTGCCCGCCTTGAGGTGGGCGGTGGCTTTGGCGGTGAGTTCGCGGAGTTCCTTGTCCCCGGTCTTGACCTGGGTCATGAGGCGCTCGCAGAGGGCGGCGTGGGCGGCGAGGCCTTTGTTGTATTCCGAGATTTGCTTGCGCAGGTTTTCTTTCTCCAGTTCGAGAAGTGCTTCCGGATTGTTCTTTTCCAGGCCGGAGACAAAGAGACCAAAGAAACCACGGATGAGATTGCCGAGTCGTTTGAACATGGTGGATTCTCGCATGGAGGAGACGGAACGCAAAAGAGGAAAATCTTGAGGAGAGCGCGTTCCACGAGATCGGTGAGGATGATGGATCCCTCAATGCGCCTCGAGCCAGTTTTCCCCGATCCCCGACTCGACGACGACGGGCACGGCCAGGGGCAGGGCTGTCTTCATCGCTTCTTCAATCTCGGGGACCAGATCATCTTGCTCCGCGCGGTGCAGGTCGAAGACGAGTTCGTCGTGAACCTGCAGGAGCATGCGGGTGCGGGTCGCCCGGCGTTCGAGGAGTTCGCCGACGCGGATCATCGCGATTTTGATCATGTCGGCGGCGGTGCCCTGAATGGGCGTGTTGATCGCCGTGCGTTCGGCGGCGGAGCGGATCATGCCGTTTTTTGAATCGATGTCGTGGAGCACTCGGCGTCGGCCGGTGAGAGTCTCGACAAAACCGTCCTGGCGAGCCTTCTCGATTGTCTGGTCCTGGTAGCGCTTTACTCCCGGATACTGGCGGAAATACTCATCGATGACCTCCTGTGCTGCCGTGCGGGAGAGTTCGCCATTGAGTCGCTGGGAAAGGCCGAATGCGGAAATGCCATAGATGATGCCAAAGTTCACCATCTTCGCGGTGCGCCTCATCGCGGTGGTAACGGATTCGGGCGACACTCCGAAGACGCGGGCGGCGGTGGCCCGGTGAATGTCCTCGCCCGATTGGAAGGCCTCCCTCATGGCGGGATCGCCGCAGAGCGAGGCCATGACGCGCAGCTCGATTTGGGAGTAGTCGGCGGAGAGCAGGACAAACTCTTCGCTTCTCGGAACGAAAGCCCGGCGGATTTCGCGGCCCTGCTCGGAGCGGATGGGGATATTCTGCAGGTTCGGGTTGTTCGAGGCGAGGCGTCCGGTCGCGGCAAGGAGTTGGTGAAAGGTGGTGTGGATGCGTCCGGTGCCCGGAAAGATGGCTTCGGGGAGGGCATCGACATAGGTGCTCTTCAGCTTCGCCGCTTCGCGGTAGGCGAGGAGACTGCGGACGATTTCATGCTCGACGGCGAGGGCAGAGAGGGTTTGTTCGTCGGTTTTGTACTGTCCGGTCTTGGTCTTTTTGGCCTTGTCATCGAGGCGGAGCCGCTCGAAGAGAATCTCGCCAACCTGTTTGGGAGAATTGAGATTGAAAGGCGTGCCGGCCGCCACGTAGACAGCCTTTTCGTATTCGGCGATGCGCTCAGCGAGGACGACACCGGTTTCGGCGAGGGCTGCGGGATCGACGCGGATGCCTTCCCGCTCCATCGCGCAGAGGATCGGGACGAGCGGACATTCGATTTCGAGGAGGACGCGTTCCTGTCCCGAGGTGCGCACTTTGTCGCGCAAGATCGAGGAGAGTTGCCAGGTGACATCGGCGTCTTCGCTGGCGTAGCGGGCGATCTCCTCGAAGGTGGGGCTACCCTCCGGGGTGGGTGCGGTTCCGCTCATTTCGGCCTCGCCGAAGAGATTGAGCTGACCGGACTTTTCGATCGCCTTGCTCCCGAAAACCGAATCGTAGGAGATCGGAGTGTAGCCAAGGAGGGCCTCGGCGAGGTAGTCCATCTTGTGCCGATGTTCGGGTTCGACGAGACTGTGCGCAAGCATGGTGTCGAAGATCGGAGGCCTCACGGGGACACCCTGCCAAAGCAACACACCGATGTCGAATTTCAGGTTGTGCCCGATCTTTTCGATGCGGGGATCGGCGAAGACCTCGCGAAATTCCTCCAACACGGCTTTCCCCGCCGCGCCCGGCGGCACCTCGACGTAGCATCCCTGGTGGATTTCCCAGGAAAAGGCAATCCCGATGACGGAGGTGGTTTTTTCATCGAGCGAGGTGGTCTCGAGGTCGAAACACCACGAATCGCGTGCTTTCAGCTCGGCGATCAGCGCAGTGCGCTCCGCCCTCTCGTGGGCGCGGATCGAGCGGTAGTGTTTGCTGAAGTCGGCGATGGTCCGAAGTTTTGCCACCTTCACGCCGCTCTCGCTCTCTCGGGTCTCGTGGCCACGACCCGCCTGGAAATCGTCTCCGAAGAGGCGTTTGCCGAGTGCGTTGAACTCGAATTCGACAAAGAGGGACTTCAGCACTTCATCCTGTCGCGGGCTGATGCGGATCTGATCGAAGGTGGTGACAACGGGTGCGTCTGTCAGGATGGTGACCAGCTTTTTGGAGAGCAGGGCGAGTTCGCGGTTGTTCTCGAAAACCTCCTTCTGCTTGCCCTTGAGACGGTCGGTGTGGGCGAGGATTTCTTCGAGCGAGCCGAATTCGGCGATGAGCTTTTTTGCGGTCTTTTCGCCGATGCCCGGGACGCCGGGGATGTTGTCCGAGGCGTCGCCCCAGAGACCGAGCACATCAATAGTCTGGAGAGGATCTGTCACCTCCCAGAGTTCGCAGATTTTCGCCCGGTCGAGGATCTCGGCGGTGTTGCCCTGGCGACCGGGCTTGTAGAGGAAGGTCGAGTCGGTCACGAGCTGGGCGAAGTCCTTGTCGGGAGTGACCATGTAGGTGAGAAAGCCGCCGACCGCCTCGGCGCGTTTCGCGAGGGTTCCGATGACGTCGTCGGCTTCCCATCCGGGGCACTCGATGACGGGAATGTCGAAGGCTTCGATAAGCCGCTTCACATGGGGAAGTTGCAGGGCGAGGTCCTCGGGCATCGCCTCGCGGGTGGCCTTGTAGGCGGGATAGAGGAGGTGTCGCGAGGTCGGTTCGGGGGTATCGAATACGACAGCGAGGTGGGTGGGTCGCTGTTTTTCGAGGAGATCGAGCAGGGTCGTGGTGAAACCGAAGAGGGCAGAGGTGTTGAAGCGCTTCGCGGTGTAGATGGGCGTGCGGATGAGGGCAAAGTGCGCCCGATAGACCAGGGCCATGCCGTCGAGGAGAAAGAGTCGCTGGGTGGTTTCGGCCATGTCGCAAGGGAACGGCGGGGCCGGGGGGAAGTCAAGGAGTCACCGGATCGGGCACTCGGAAGGCGAAGCCCGGAGCAGCCGGTGGTGGATGGGGATGTCTGCGGCTCACCACAGCGAGGGCGGCTCGGCACCGGTAGTTGAGCTTTTTTTCAGCGGCTTGGCCCCGACTTCCTTCCTCCACTGGTTCAACAATCCGGAGAACTCCTCGACAAGGCCGCTCTCGAGCTGCTCGAGGTTGTTGTGCTGCTGTGGATCGGTGGACAGGTCGTAGAGTTCGCAGGCACCGTCTTCGAGATCCTGAATGAGCATGTGATTGCCCTTGCGCACGGCGCTGGCGGGAAAGCCCCCCTGGTTCGAGTAGTGCGGATAGTGAAAGAAGATAGGGCCGCGATCAAACTTGGCGAAGGGATTGCGCAGCAGCGGAACAAAGCTGATACCGTCGACATGTTGGTCAGGCTTTGCGGGGAGGCCGGACATCTCGAGGAGGGTAGGGTAGAAGTCGGTGCTGACTGCGGGCACGTTGCAGACGGTGCCGGGAGCGGTTACCCCGGGCCAGCGGACGACGAGGGGCACCCGAAGACCACCTTCGTAGATCCACCCTTTACCGGCGCGATAGGGGAGATTCGAGGTGGGTTCGCCCTCGGCGGTGGAGAGCCCTCCGTTGTCGGAAGTGAAGACGATGGCGGTGTTCTCGCGGAGGTTGAGGGAGTCGAGCTTCGCGAGGATGCGGCCGACGGAGGTGTCGAGGCTTTCGATCATGGCTGCGTAGATCGCGTGGTCCTGCCGGATGCGCACCATCCGTGGTTCTTTCGTGTCGGGCCAGACCTGGCGCTCGCGACCGGGATCGAAGCGACCCTCTTTGGCATCGAGTCCAAGGGTGGCGGCTTTTTTCCTGTATTTCTCGACGAGTTCCGACGGAGCCTGCATCGGATTGTGAACGGCGTAGAAAGAGAGGTTGAGATAGAACGGCTGATTCGCTTTCAGGGACTCCTCAATGAAGGCGATCGATTCATCGGCGAGCCGCGTCGTGAGGTATTCGCCCTCGGGTCCTACGGGCAGGTTCGAAACGTTTTTGTAGGGAGAAAAGTAGCTGTGGGGCATTCCGTTTTCCCCGCCACCGCGGTTGAGATCGAAGCCCTGGTCCGTGGGCAGGGCGCCGGTTCCGCCGAGGTGCCACTTGCCGATATGTCCGGTGCGGTAGCCGGCTTCTTTGAATGCTTCGGCCAGGGTGATCTCGGAAGGAGCCAGTTCGGATTCGTAGTCGGCGGGGTCGAATTTGCCACTGCGTTGTCCGGTGAAGTAGTTGGTCGTTCCGAGACGGGCAGGATACTTGCCGGTGTGGATGCTGGCACGGGTCGGAGAGCAGACCGGCGAGGCGGCGTAGAAGTCGGTGAAGACCATGCCGCTTTTGGCAAGGGCATCGAGATGAGGGGTCTCGTAGAAGGATTCCGGATGGTTGAAGTGAACGTCGGAGAATCCAAGGTCGTCGGCGAGGAGGAAGAGGACGTTGAGTTTTTCCTGGGCCGTCGCAGGGAAGGCCGGACTCAGGGAAAAAAGGAGAACAGTGGCGGAGGCAGCGAGGGACCGGGTCTTCATGATGGCCGAGAAGGGTACTCGTGGCAAGGCCCTGCGGCAACCCTCCTCCTCGATCTCCGCAGATCCGCCATCGGTTCACGGGGCTTCGACCTTCTGTGTGCCCGCAGGGGCTTCGCCGCCTTCGAGTCGGCGGAGGCGGAGATGCAGGGCGTCGTTCTCTTTGGTGAGGTTTTCGATCTGGTCCTGCAGGAGGATGATGTGTCTCTCATCGCCCGTGAAGAGATCGCCCGAGGCGACACGCTTCCAATGGATGCCGAAGAGCCATCCTGCCACGGCGAACCCGACGAGGAGGAGAAAGAGCAGTGTCTGGATCGGAGTGAGCGCCTTCACGGGTGATGCGGTGGCGCGGGGCTATTTTTGTTTTTTCCCTCCAAAGATGCCCCGGAGATTGAAACCTTTCTTTTCTCCGGCGGGAGCGGAGGCATTGGCGGGCACCTGTGACGAGGCCACCGCTGCGGAGCCGGGTGAACGCGGGTCGTCCTCGGTGATGACGAGTCGCAGATCCTCGGGCACGTTGGCGACGTAGTCCCACGAACGGGTCGGCAGTTTGTCTCCTCGCGGGTCGTAAGCCTGCACTTTCCTGCGGATCAGCGTGCCCTTGGCATCGTAGATTTGCTCCTCAGAAAAGCGCCCGAGAGCATCGTAGATCTGCAGGCCCCGGTATTTGAATTGGTCGCGCCCGTCGTAGATGAGCACCTCGCCGGGGCGACCGAACTCATCGAGGGTGATGTTGCGGCGCTGCAGTCGGACGCCGTTCTTGCTTTTCGTGATCTGCTCGAGTGTGTTGGTGAGGAGATCCTGTTTCGATTCGGTGTAGGAACCGTCGGAATGGTGGATGGCGCGGCCCCAGATATCGATGGGTTTGCCCTGGGTCTGGCGGAGTTTGACCTTGTACTGGCTGAGGGCGTCGCGGGTGCCATCGGGTAGGATCATATCCCCTCCGCTGATGCCCCCTCCGGGTACTCCATTCTCGGGGCCGGGAGTGGTCCCTGCGGGCACGGCTGCTGTGGCTGCCTGCCGCTGGGCGGATTGCACCGCCTGGGGGCTCACCCCGGTGCGCCCGTTTTCCTTCTTCGTATGGAATTGTGCGAAGGCCGGACCCGACATCGCCACAGCGACGCCACTCCCGATGAGGAAAGCCTGGATAACGGGTCGGAACATGAAGTCCGTGAAACTACGGCTCCGGCGTCCCTTCCGCAAGCCTTTCCGGTGTGAGAGGATTGACAAGGAGTGGGTCGTTGACCCTGGAGTTCCCGCTCCCGCTGCGTGTTCAACGGTGTCTTTGGACGAAGGAACGAAGCTTGGCCGCGTTCTGAAAGCCGATGAGTCGTCCCACTTCCCGTCCGTCTTTCAATGCGACAACAGTGGGTAGAGCCTCGACGCCGTAGCGCTCGGCGAGATCGGACTGGCGGTCGACATTCACGGTTCGGAAACTGACGCCGCTTTCGCTGCCGGCAACCGAGGAAAACACGGGTTTCATCTTTTGGCAGGCTCCGCACCAGTCGGCTTCGAACTTGAGGATTTTGAGCTCGCTACCCTCGGCCCGGACCGGACCGAGGAGGGCAGCAGAGAAGGTAAGGAGGGCAAGGGCGGAGAAGAGGGAGGGTAGCTTCATGATTCGTTCAGGCAATTCGGACCCTGGGGTCCACAGAATTGGACGCGACTTCTCCGCAGACCTTGCAAACGATTTTCACAGATCGCCTCATATGTGAAAGAGGTGCCGTTCGAGCCAGGCCTGTATGAACTCTTCGGTTTCGGCAGAGACGTCGGTGTTGAAACGACTCTCGAGTTCGTCGATTTCCCAATCGTTGTGCGGATTGCGCCTCGCGAGCGAGAGGGTGGCGCGTTCGGGGCGGAGGACTCGATAGATGTAGACGTTTCCCCCGCGCACGCGATCAACGTAACTGGCGACACAGTTTCCCTGCATCTCGCCCTCGTCGACGAGGTCGGAGGGACTTGAGATTGGCTCGATCTGCCCGGGAATGCCGGGGACGGGTGGTGCCGGAAAACAGGCGGGGCCACAGGCATTCGCTTCGATGAGCTGACGCACTCGGCGGCGGTAGTTCTCTGCCACCTCTTCGTGCACGGCGTGGAGGCGCGAGAGATTCAGAAAGGTCTCGCAGCGCTGTCCGGCGCGAAGCTCGTCCTGC
>CALDKL010000567.1 GCA_937898895.1 uncultured Verrucomicrobiae bacterium
GGAGCGTGCCACTGGGAACGAGGCTTTCCCAAGCCTCGGCGGAGCCTCGGGTGGCCGGAAAGGTGGGGGGCGCTTGGGAAAGCACCCTTCTCTGAAACTCTGCCGATCATGCAGCAACAGTCGGTGTCCGACCCGGACTTCTGGTTCACCCTGTTCACCACGGTTCATGCGTAAGCCCTGCGAACACGGCGCAATCTTCCCGAAAAACCATTGACGCCGCTTCGCAAAGCGGGCGATCCTGTCTCTCAACGAAGCGATCCGGCCCCTCCGGGCCCCAGCGGTAACCGGAATGGTGCGTAGAGAACGAAAAACGCCGGGAAGGAATTCATTGATCAACCCAGTGAAGCAACCATGAAAGGTCTTGTGTCACTCGCCTTGTTGACCGGATTTCATTTTTCGCTCTGCGGCGTCGCGCTGGCCCTGGATCCGGAACAACTCCAGTCAGTCGTGATCGTCGAAGGCGAAGAGGGACGGGGCTCGGGTTTCCTCGCCTCAATGGACGGTCGCATCTACGTCGTGACGAATGCGCATGTCGTTCAGGGGAGCGGGAAGGTGTCCTTCAAGACCCTGGACAATCGCGAGTTGGCCGTCGGCCCCCTCGAAATCGCCGATTCGGCGGACCTCGTTCGCGCTCCGGTCGAGGGCGTGGATAGCGCCCTCGTAGTGGCTCGGCAATGGCAGGAAACGGTCCGCATCGGCAACGAGGTGGTCGTGGCGGGCAATGCCGAAGGGGCCGGAGTGGTGCGGGAGATCGAGGGCAAGGTCGTGGGCATCGGACCCGACCGGGTCGAGGTCGACGCTGCCTTTGTCCCCGGAAACAGTGGCAGTCCCATCCTCCTGAAATCGAGCGGGGAGGTCGTCGGGGTCGCGACCTTCCTGAAACTCCCTCCCCGTTTCGATTGGTTCGACGGGGAAGATTCGGAGGACAAAAAGAAACCCGTTTTCCATCTCCATGAGGTGCGCCGATTCGGTTACCGGCTCGACACGGTTCGGAAGTGGTCCGCCCCGACCGCGAAAGGAGGCGTCCTGTCCGAGGGGCGGCGTCTCGCGGAGATCGAGGCCCTCGACGACCTCGTCTTTGCGCTGCTCGGCGCAGGCACCAAAGCGCTCTTGGAACAGGGGGCTTCCGCCTTCATCGAGACCGAGGGGCGAAGCGACGAACGTTTCGCGGCACTCGCTGCGGCCACGACGGAATACCTGGAGGCCTATCGCGCCGCCGCGACCCCCAAGGACCGCGAGAAACCCTCCCGAGCCTACTTTGATCGACTCCGGGAACTCACCACCCTCGAGGTACCCGAGAAGATGAAGGAACCCTTCAGCGGATATTTCGCGGTTCTCTATCGGGAGCGTTTCGAGTGGCGCAAAGGCTTGCACGAGTGGCTCGACTTTGTGCGGGACCGCGCCGCCAAGGCGGATTGGGTCGTGGAGACACCGGAATGGAATTGGGTCGATCCCCGCAAGGACGAATACACGAAGCTGGACCTGCCTCTGGAGCATCAGATCGACTCGACGGCCGAACTGGACCGGCGACACCGCATTCTTTGCCTGAACTCCACGGCGGCCTCCGATTACCGCAATCTTTACTGGCACATCGAGTATCCCGTTGGAAAGCCCAGCGTCATCAGGATGGCAAACCCTTCCCTGCGCCTCATGACCCAGTTCAACGGAACCTATCGCGTCCGCATCGAGCACCGGGTGGGGGAAGATCATCACCCCGTTTCAAAAACGGTAGAGATCAAGGTCCGCGACCTCGCGCCACCGAACACCGTTGTCGACTTCGCCAAAGCCCCGCCTTTGACTCCAGACGCCGCCGCCGGGGACCTTGTCGATTGGACCGGTCTGAAATCCCGAATCGACGCGGGGGAGATGGCGCTGAGTCCGTGGGTGGGATCCCTCGCCTCGATCCGGCCGATCCGGGAGGTGCCCGGAGAAGGAGGAATCCTCGTGGGTTTCGAACTCTTTCTCAATCCGGATGGCACCGACAAGGAAACCGTATCCGCGTTGCGCCCGATTTTTCGGAAGGAGGCCGGAACGAAAGATGGCGAGTACTACGGAAACTCGCGGGTGGAGGGCAGCTTCCGCCTCGTCGGCAATCCGAATTATGCCATTGGCAGGCTCATGGTCCGGCACAATGGCACCTCGGTCCGCGGGATCAAAGTCCGCTTCGACCGGGTGCGCGGACTGACTCTCGACCCGAAGGACAGTTACGAGACCGCCTGGATCGGCGAAGGCGGGGAGTCGGATCCGGTTGCAATCGACACCAACGGGCGCCTTCCCGTAGGGGTCTACGGACGGCAGGGGCGCGGGATCGAGGGGATCGGGCTCGTCTGCCTGACGTATGCCGCCACCGCCGTCCCACCGACTGAGGCACCTCCCATCCCCGAGGTTTTCTCCTCCGCCGATGACATCCTCAATATCGTCCCGGGCGCTCTCATCGAGTTGGTGAAACGTCCCGAGACAAGGAAGGAGGCCTTCGGAAAGATCAATGATTACCTTGCCAAACACGCCAAGGGAAAGGTGTTCGAAGGCGAGGTCCGCGTCGAGATAGCCATGCCCGTGGAGAATCCGACCGGCGGCAACAAGTTTCGCATCAAGGTGCCCGACACGCGCATCCACAGGGAAGAACCTGTCAGGACGCGCCTGTGGGTATATTTTCTCCCGGACGACGCCCCGACTTCACCGCCTGCGGTCGGTTCGAAAGTACGGGTGCGGGGCACGATCGGTCGTTGTGATGTCAACGGTGACCGGTTTCCGATTCTCAACAACGACATCCAGAAAGCCAGGGTGATCTCTCGGGAAGGGGAGAAGGTGCCGTGATTGGGGGGTAGAAATGCGGGCGAATCGATTGCCCAAGGGAAATCGAGCGGAACGAGGCGGAGGAGCACCCTTTTGTGCCATTCTGGTTCTTTCCTGCGGACCGCTACGTCCCCATCACATCCTTCTGCAAATCGCGCAGGACGCGCAGTTCGCCCCAGTCCGCTCCGCGCATGCGACGCGCCCCAGAGGTTCGTTTCTCCCCGAATCGGTTTCGCTGGGTCTGCTCTCGTTCGAAGACCGCATTCACAAAATCCGTCGTGCCGAACACAGCCCCATCACAGAAATAGCGCACTCGATGGCGCAGGGCTTCCCGCAAGGTCATCTTGCCGCCTTTCTCGACGACGGCTTCGACTACCGCTTCCTCTATCCCGCGCCGTCCTTTTTGTCCCTGCTCCTCATCTCCGGCGATCTCCTGCCCGTGCAGGTAGAGAAACATCCGGTAGCGTGCAGCGGTGCGTCGCCATTCGTGTTGAAAAGAGGCATCGTCGAGAGCCTCGGAAAGCATCAGGCCCAATCCCTCCCGTGCTCGTTGTCCCCGACGCCCTCCCGCGACCGCCTCCGCATATCCGCTCCAGCGGTAATCCTCCGGATTCGAGGTGAGGCCCGCCCGCACCGGGTTGAGATCGATGTAGGCCGAGATCGTGAGCAGGGCTTGTTCGCAATCCTCCACCAGGACGCTCTTGTATCGCCCTTCCCAAAGCGTCCCGGTTCTGTCGAGACGTTTGTTCATGTAGAAGGTGAAGCGTTGTTTCAATTCCTTCAAAAAGATTCCCAGATCTCCGCGACGCCGTTCGTAACGATCCAGGATCTGTCGGTGCCACGCCTCGTTTCCCGATTTTCGGGCTGCTTCCAATTCTCGCTTTACGCCTTCGACTGTGTCGCCGTCGTAGAGCAAGGGCAGCACTGCAAGCAATCCCTCTTCATCAAGCGGAGCGAGGGTTTCCCGATCCGGCACTTCCAGGAGCAGATGGAAGTGATTCGCCATCAGGCAATAAGTCATCACCCGCACTCCGGTGAAGGCTTCCTGATTTCGGAGAATCTTGCGCAGAGTCTCCTTCTCGCGATCTCCAAAGATCTTTCGTCGATCCACGACGCGAGACATGACGTGATAGAAGGAGCGCCCGTTTCCGAGGAGTCTTGTAGTTCTCATGATGAT
>CALDKL010000568.1 GCA_937898895.1 uncultured Verrucomicrobiae bacterium
ATTGGTTCAGCCTGACATACTCTCGGACAACGAATCCCATCATGAAATCTCTCGTTCTCGTCTTCGTACTGTTTGGTTCCCTCGGATGGCTCCGTGCTGACGAAGCGCCCTCCCTCAAGGCAGCGGATGCGGCCGTGATCGCCCAGAACGACCTGGCCTCCCGTGGCCTTGAATCCACCGTCTATATCGCGGAGATGATCTTCAAAGGCTCGAGCCTTCTCGGCGGGGATCCCGCGCATTGGGAAGTCATGTGGTCGAAGGAATTCAACGCCCAGACCGAGGGTCGCAAAGAGATCGGCCTGAAAATCAAGATGGACGGGACCTACACCCGCTCCGTTCGCTGACTTGCTCTCGCAGGGTTTCCTGGGACCGATACCCCTGGGTAGAGCCGCTCCATCCGGATCCAATCGAGTCTCACCGGGAAACCGTCGTAATGGTTTCGCGGGCGAGCTTCACGAAGCGACCGTGGAGGAGTTCGCGCTCGTAGGGCTGGAGCACTCCATCCTGTTTGTAGTAACGCTCGAATCGTTCGAGGTCAGCGAGCTTTGTCCGGAGGCGCGAAATCTCGCCCGGTGCCAGTTCTCCTCCGGCCTCGCCCCAGGAGATCAGCTCCCCAACCCAGGCCTGGTATCCGTTGATCACCGGGGTACGGAGACGGTCGGACACCTCCGCGAGCGGAATTGAAGAACGGTCGAGTTCGGACCGAAAATACGCCACGTTCGCGGCGAGTTGCAGTGGATAACGCTCATCGTGTACGGGCTTCGCAAGCCAGGTGTGGGTGTGCTCGATCAACTGCCTATGGAGGGAAAGCAATTCCCGTCCCGCCTCTTCGGAGATGCGATCTTCGACGAGAGCCGAAAGGATCGAAGAATAGTTCTCCGAAAACAGAACCGCCATTTCCACGGGCAGCCCCTCCCCACGCATCCGGCGTTCGTGGAGACTGAGTTGCTCCTGAATTGCACTGAGGCGCCGGATCTGGTCGTCCCAGGAGGTCGAAAGCAGCGGCACTTCGCGAAGGAGATCGTTGAGGGTGTTCGCGTTGGTTTGGGAGACCTCCGGCGGCTCGGCCCGCAAAGTGAGCACATTCAGAAAAACGAAAAGGAGAAGGGCGATGCGCTTCGAGTTCATGAGTGAGAATTTTCCCAATCTTGATACACAAAAACCATAATTGCAATTATTTTTGCATTTTGTTAGATTTGATTGATTATCCAGAGAAGAAAGGCATCGACTGTCTCGTTGTGGTCAATTGTTGAAAGAGACGGACGCAGATTCCCGTAGTCACCTGATCCCTGATGAAACTGCTCTTGCCCCGCCCTGCCCTCGCCTTGCTTCTTTTGTCCGTCGTTCTACCCGGCTTCGGCAATCCGCTGAAGAAGTCGAACGAAAAGCTCGATCTGCGCATTCGCCGCTCCGCCGAACGCCTCATCGAGATGCAGACCCAGCCCGGAAAGCGGATCCCTGCCGACCTCCTTTCCCGCGCCCGGGGCATCATCATCCTCCACAAGGTCAAAGCGGGACTCGTGGTCGGAGGCGAAGCAGGCAACGGAGTCGCTCTCGTTCGCGACAAGACGACGGGTGCCTGGAGCGCTCCCGCCTTCCTCTCTTCCGCCGAGGGAAGCTATGGACTTCAGATCGGCGCACAGGAATCGACTCTCGTCCTCCTCCTCATGAACGAGACGGGACTGAAGCCCCTTCTCGGCGGCTCGGTGGACATCGGGGTTGATGTCGCGGCAACGGCGGGGCCCTTCGATGAGGGCGGAAAGATCGACACCACGACAATCAAGGCTCCCATCCTCGTCTATTCGAGCGCCGGCGGTCTTTTCGCCGGAGCGGCCTTCAAGGGCGGCGGCATCCTTCCGGCACAGAAGAACAACGAAATGTTCTACGGCCGCTCGATGAACGATATCCTCTTCGATCCCTCGGTCCGCCCCAATGCGACGGGTCAACATCTCATTGACGTGATCGAGACCTACGCCGGGCACCCCACGAACTGACCCTGACAAACAGCTCGCCGCCGGTTTCCTTTCTCCTTCACCGCCAGGCTCGACGAGAGAGGGGCGGGAAATGCCGACGATCCTCCTTACGGTTTCTCGATCGGTATCCCGAGTCCTCTGGCCATGATCACGGCGAGCAACGGTATCACGACAAGGAGGAGAAGCTCGAGTCGGACGCAATGGACGATCCCCCGCGGGATCGCGACCACTTCATCGGGGTCGCCATTCTTCTCTTTGCGCATGAAGACGGTCGGATAGATCGAGACGATCGCGACCACGAGGAAGAGCGTGACTTTGGCGTGAAACACGGGATTCGGAGTGTAGAACGCGGCTGGTTTCGCACCGGAAAACCATTGCAGCAATCCGGTCGCAATCACGACCACAACGGCGATCAGATAGGCGAGATCGAAACGCTGCGCCTTCGCCACGAAAGCTCTCGGAACCGAGCTCTTGAGGAGGAGGTGCTGGCCCAGCAGGGCCGCAAAGACGACGAAGATGCCGAGAAAATGGAGATAGCGAACGAGGAGGTCGGTGGTCATGAGAGGGTTGCCCAGGGGAGCAAAGAGGGTTCGATGCAGCATACACTGTTTACCACTTCATCACCTTGCTGAAAAACGCTTTCACAGTGGCCGAACGGGGGTGATCGAAAAGGTCCCGGGCCACCCCCGAATCGACGATCCGCCCGCCTCCGAGAAAGACAACGGCGTCCGCCGAACTGCTGGCGAACCCCATTTCATGGGTCGAGAGGATG
>CALDKL010000569.1 GCA_937898895.1 uncultured Verrucomicrobiae bacterium
GTATAGCACCGTTCCGAGCTTGTCGAAGCGGGGAAGGAGGACGGTTTTCAACACCACCCCTCCGAGGGCGATCCCCCAGATCACCGCCAGGAGCGACCAACCCCACGGCCCCCGGAGATTCACGAGAAGCCACGGCGTATAGCTGCCCGCGATGAGCACGAAGATGAGGGCGTGATCGAGAATCTGGAGGAGTCGCTTTTTCCCATGCGCGGTCACGGCATGGTAAATGGCCGAGGCCCCATAGAGGAGGACGAGACTGGTGCCAAAGATGGAAACCCCGGTGACATGCCAGACCGAGAGCGGCGCAGCCAACCGGACCATCACGACCAGGCCCAGGGCAGAAAGCACCGCCCCGATCGCGTGACTGATGGAATTCGCGATCTCTTCGGCGTGGCTTTCGCAGAGGATGCTCCGCTCGTTCATCGGAGCCAATGTCTACCTCCTTCGCTCTCCGTCCACGGAAAAATCGTGCCCTCGGCCAGAGGGAATTCACAGTTTCCAAGCACCCTGGTCGGGCCTATAGTAGGGCAGTATCTGCTTTCCATGATTTGTTTCTCTCGTTCCGGCATCCTCCTCGCTCCGGCTCTCGGTGCCGCCCTGCTCCTCGCCTCGTGTGAGAAAGTCGCGCCCTACCTCGATCAGGTGAAGCGAGCACTCGACCGCGAAACCGAAGACGAGATCGCCGCGAAGAAGCCAAAGACGCCCGTGGAAATTCCTCCTCCTCCCGCTCCGGTGAAGATGGAGCCGGTCATCAACAAGGAGGCCCGTGTCTCCATCCTCGGCTACCACGATTTCACGGACGGCTCTTCGACAAATGACATGATCCTCAACGTCGAGGACTTCCGCCGCCAGATGCAGGCGATCCGCGATGCGAAGCTGCCAGTCATCAGCATGCAGCAGTTCCTCGACTGGAAGCACGGCAAATCGGATATCCCCGCCGAGTGTATCATGATCACGATCGACGACGGCTGGAAAGCGACCCACACTCTCGCCGTCGGTGTGCTCAGGGAGTTCGGCTACCCCTTCACCGTCTTTCTCTACAAGAACTACATCAACGTCGGCGGTCGCTCCCTCACCCACGACGAAGTGCGCGAGATCGCACAGAGCGGAGGCACGATCTCGAGCCACTCGGTGAGTCACCAGAATCTCTCGAAGCGGGGTGGTCGCGACGATGCCGACTACGATGCCTGGCTGCGGGAGGAGTTGGTCGAATCGATGCGCTATCTCGAAAAAACCTACGGCGACACCGGAGCCGTGGTGAAAACCTTCGCCTACCCGTTCGGGATCTACAACGACCGCGTCCTCGAGATCGCCCGGGAGGCCGGATACGAAGCCTGCTTCACCGTCAACGGCAAGAAGACCGGCTGGGAGGAGAAGGACTTCGAGATCGGTCGCTACGTCGTCCACGGAACGACCCTCGCCAATTTTGACCCCGCCCTCGATTTTGGCGGCGGGGCCGTGACCACCGGAGGCAGAAAACTCCTCGCCGAGCAGAAAGCCGAGGATGGCACGACCCTCGGCCCTCTCGTCTCGGTGAAACCGGAGGCAAATTCCGTGATCGCCAATCGTCTCCCTCTCATTGAAGTCGATCTCTCGAAACTGAAGGGAATCGATCCGGAGAGCATCGTCCTTCGAATTTCCGGATTCGGGCGCGTCGCACCGAGCTTCGACGCCGCGAGCGGTCGCCTGACCTATCCGATCTCCCAACGCCTCCGCGTCGAAACCTGCGCGGTGCAGCTCTCCTTTCGCCATGCCGGATCCAAGGAGAATGAGGTGATCGGCTGGACCTTCCGCGTCGATCCGCTCGCGGACTACCTCTCTTCGCAATCGTCTTCGCAATCAAATCCGTCGAAGTCCACGGAAGCGGCCGCCGTCCCCGCCCCAACCGCGACCCCCTCCCTGTGAGGATTTACGGGTTCTTCACTTTTGCTTTCCGGGTTCCGGATTCTCCCTTTTATCCCACCGATTTTCGCCCGCAGTACCCTCCCCATGTTTGCCAACCTCTCCGCCAACCTTCAGGAAACCTTCAAGAAACTCCGCGGCCACGGAAAGATCTCCGAGTCGAACATCTCCGACGCCTTGCGCGAAGTGCGCCTCGCCCTCCTCGAGGCCGATGTCGAACTCTCCGTCGCAAAAGAGTTCATCGCCCGGGTGAAGAAAAAGGCCCTCGGCGAGACCGTCCTGCGCACGATCTCACCCGGTCAGCAGATCGTGAAGATCTTCAACGACGAGATTGCCGCTCTCCTCGGGGGGGACGCAGCTCCGCTCGATCTCAACCCGCCCGCCCGCATCCTCCTCGTCGGCCTCAATGGTGCCGGAAAAACGACAAGCTCGGCCAAGCTCGCCCTACATCTGCGGAAACAGGGGCGACGGCCTCTCCTGATCGCGTGCGACCTCTATCGCCCCGCGGCGATCGATCAGCTCGTCACCCTCGGAAAACAGATCGACGTTCCCGTCTTCCGGCCCGAGCCGGGCGAAAGCGATGTGCTCAAGGTCGCCAAAGCCGCGCTTGCCTGGGCCGAGCAGCAGCATGGCACCGTCCTGCTCTTCGACACGGCGGGCCGCCAGGAAGTGGACGAAGCCCTCGTCGAGGAGCTGCGCCAGTTGCATCGCTATCTCGCGCCGAAGGAGACCCTGCTCGTCGCCGATGCCGCCACCGGCCAGCAGGCCGTGAGTGTGGCGAAGACCTTCGACGAGATTCTCGGACTCACCGGCTTGATCCTGACAAAACTCGACGGCGACGCCCGCGGCGGAGCGGCTCTTTCCATGCGCGGCGTCACCGGCAAACCGATCAAGTTCGCCGGGATCGGAGAAAAGCTCTCCGATTTCGAGGTCTTCGTCCCCGACCGCATGGCCGGGCGTATCCTCGGCATGGGCGACATCGTCGCCCTCGTCGAGAAGGCCGCCGAAGCCATCGACGAGAACGAGGCCCTGCGGATGGCCGAGCGACTCAAGCGTGCCGACTTCGACTTCAAC
>CALDKL010000570.1 GCA_937898895.1 uncultured Verrucomicrobiae bacterium
TCTCCGGGGAAATCTCACGGGTCGCACCCTTCAACGAAACCCCTAACAAACCCACACTCGACCATGGTCCAAATCGACGCCGTTTACGAAGGCAACCTGCGCTGTTCTGCCACACACGGTCCCTCGGGCACCACCCTTGAGACTGACGCTCCAGTCGACAACTGCGGCAAAGGAGAGCGATTTTCCCCCACCGACCTCGCCGCCACCTCTCTGGGAGTCTGCATGATGACCATCATGGGGATCTTTGCCGAGAAGAGCGGAATCGACCTCGGGCGGGTCACCGCTCGAGTCCTCAAGGAAATGACTCCCCAGCCACCGCGTCGCATCTCCCGGCTCACCATTGCACTCACTGTGCCCCTCCCGGAGAACCATCCCCGCCGCGAGGCTATCGAACGAGCCGCGATGAGCTGCCCCGTGTTTCTCAGCCTCCACCCCGATATCGAAAAAGCAGTGACCTTTGCGTGGGTAGGGTGAAGGGAGCAACGGCCTCCGAAAACGGCGGAGCTTACTGGAATCGGAGCCAGGCACATGCCGGTATCCCAAGCGACCTCCCCATCCCTTCGGCGAGTGCCGATGATCTCCAGTTTTCCGTCCACCTGTACCCTGATTCCTCCCTCCCTCCTTCCCGTGATCCTTTCCTTCCGTCAATCGCTCCTCAATGAAAACCGGGCGACCTTGCGACTGGCTTTCCCCCTCGTCGTCGGACAGCTCAGCCAGATGCTCGTCGGTCTCACCGATACACTCATGATCGGGCAACTTGGCGTGGTGCCGCTCGCGACCGCGACTTTTGCCAACTCCATTCTCTACCTGCCCCTGATGGTCGGCATCGGCATGACCATGGCCGTCTCCATCCGCGTCTCGCAGGCACGCGGCGCAAAGGATGTGCAGATGGCCCGCGAAGCTCTGCGCAACGGACTGCTCATTGCTCTGATCGTCGGATTGCTCACAGTGGTGCTCGCACTCGCTGTGATTCCCTTTCTCCATCTCTTCGGACAGGAGCCCGAGGTCGCGGAAAAAGCGGATCGTTTCTTCCTGATCGTGGCCGTATCGATGATCCCGGCGATCGGGATGATGGCCATCAAAAACCACGCCGATGCAATGAATCATCCGTGGCCGGCCTTCTGGATCCTCCTCGGCGGAGTGGCCTTGAATGTGCTCTTGAACTGGGTCTTCATCTGGGGAAAATGGGGTGCCCCGGCGATGGGCCTGGAAGGTGCCGGCGTCGCCACCCTGATCGCCCGCGCCGCGAGCCTCGCGCTCCTCGTACTCTGGTGCCGTCGGTCACCTGCGATACGCGAATGGATTCCCCAACACTGGTGCAAGCGCCCGCACGGTCCCTCGATCCGCTCACTCGTCAAGGTGGGATTGCCCGCGAGTCTGCAACTGCTCGCCGAAGTCAGTGCCTTTGTGATGGCCACGATGATCATTGGCATGATTGGGAAGGAAGCCCTCGCTTCTCATCAGGTCGCAATTATCTGTGCGAACACCGTCTTCATGGTGCCTCTGGGCCTGTCGATGGCCCTGACAGTCCGCGTCGGAGAAGCCTGGGGTGCGAAGCAACCCGAACGACTGCGCCCCATCATCGTAGGTGGATGGCTCCTCGGCGCACTCTTCACCGTCTTCAGTGCCTCGACCGTTCTGCTCTTCCCGAGAGAAATCGCGGGCTGGTTCCTCGATGACCCGGAGGCACTGACCGTAGCGACCTCGCTGCTCCTCATTTCGGCGGCCTTTCAGTTTTCTGATGCGATGCAGATCCTCTCGGTGGGCGCACTTCGCGGACTCGACGACGTCACCCTGCCTGCCTGGGTCGCAGCCTTCGCCTATTGGGTGGTGTCCATTCCGCTTGGGGCTTGGTTTGCTTTTCGCCTTGGATGGCAAGCGCCCGGAATCTGGTGGGGAATCACCATCGGCCTGTCCCTGACCGCAGTCCTGCTCGGGCGAAGGTTGTGGCGAAAAACGGCTGTCGCTCTCTGACTTTCATCTTTCCATTGCTCCCTCTGCGGTCCCTTTTGTAAAGTGCCTCGGATGCCACTCCGGGAATCAGCCCCGTTGCTCACCACGACAGGTCTTGTCGCCGCGACAATCTCTGCCGTGACGATGGCTGCGGGCCTGCTCCTGCTCTCGGGCCCGGTTCTCGCAGCAGGACTCACGACCGTCCTTCTTCTCCTCACCTGCCGCCGACTCGCCGCACGTCATCTCACCGGGTTCACGGTGGTGCGCGACCTGCCGCGCCGGGCGCGGGCGGGGGAGAGTTTTCCGATGGTGCTCCGCGTTCAACCCGGCCCGCACTTTCCCTTGGACTCCGTCTTTCGTTTCACCGATCCGCTCGCATCGGCAGTCCAGGATCGACCCATCGGATCGTCCGGCGGAGATCCCATTCTGCTGCACTGCACCGGGCGGTCCCACCGACGTGGTCCCCTCCCCTCCCGTCCCTGGACGGTTACCTCTTCCTGGCCGCTTGGGTTATTTGTTAGTGAACAAACCGGTTTCTTCCACGACGATCATGCCACCCTTGTCCTTCCCAGGCCATGGCTTCCGGAGAAATTGCAGGAACGGCTCGAACGACTTTCGATGGATTCCTTCGATCACCCCCACGCGCCGAGCGACCCTCTCGCAGAATTCCGTCTGCTTCGCGAATTCCGCATGGGCGATCCCGTCCGTGGCATTCACTGGCCCTCGAGCCTGCGCACGGGCCACCTGCTCTTCGCCGAGCGCGAGCCCCCGCGTCCGAAGCCACTCCAATACGGGATCTTCCTCCATTCCCACGAGCAGGTCGGGTCGGTCGTGTTTCCGGAACAGTACGAGACCATCCTCCGCATTGTCTCAGGACTTCTCACCCGGTTTCAGCGCGAGGAGATTCCAGTAGTGTTTTGTCAGGCTCCGGGAAAAGCCCGGTTTCTCCGCGATCAGAGCGCCTTCTCCAAACTCCTCGACTCCCTTGCCCTCTCGCGGCGGCTCCCGATGCCCTCGACCAGTCCGCTCTTTTCCTCGCCAGCGGAAAATGGGGCGGATCCCTTCCTCGAATGCGACGAGGTCTTTGTCCTCAGCGACAGCCCCCTCGCGCATTGGGAAGACTCCGCACGATCGTATTTCTCCCGGTGTACCTGTCTCGACACCACGACCCTGACCACTGGTCGACGACCCGGACTCCTCACGCGTCTTCGCCGTTCCTGAATTCGCCCTGTGACTCGAAACTCCGACATCCTCCTCATCGCTCCCGTCGCGGCCTCGCTCGCGGGCTGGATGCTGTCTGGATCGCCTGTCCCAATGATCCTCAGCGTCCTCCTTCTCGTGATCGCCCTGTCTGGCGGGATTGTCGGGACGAATCGGAAGGACAAGTCCACCTCGGTCGCCCTCGTCGCATTGCTCTTGTGCGGAGCCGCCTGCTGGCTCGAGATTTGGTCGTTTCGGGAAGGGCGGGCCCTCGCCACTCGCGCCGAAATTCCTGCCGCCTACCACCTCGGCATCGCCCTGCTCTGGTGGGCTTCGTGCGATTCCTTCTTCAGGCCGACGATCCAAACGGAAATCGCGACGAGAGTGCGCACCGTCGCCGGAATCGTCGGAGGCCTCCTCCTGCTCGCTGCTTCCGCCGCCACCGTCCTCTACGATTTCGGACCGTGGGAAATCCACCCTGTCGCGGCACTGCCGCTGGCGATTTGGTCCACTCGACTTGCCCTGATCTCCTGGCCGCTCTGGAAACGATTCGCCTTCGCGACGGTGCCCGTGTGTTTTCTCCTCACCACCTTGTTCCTGTTGGGTGTGGCTGCGACGGACACCCTCCGGCCCTACTTCTCCAGTCGTGAGGAATCCACTCTCGATTCCCTCGGTGCCCCGGCCCCGGCAATCGGTGGCAACGGCCCTCTCGGCGACGGTGCCACGCGAAGAATTCCCCGCGACGTCAATGTTCACTTCCGGCACGAGATCCTCGTGCGGGTGAAGGTTCCGTCGCCCACGCTCTTCCGATCCTGGTCCCAGACTCCTCTTTATTTGCGCAGCTCCACCCTGGCATTGTTCGAAAGCGACGACATCCTCTCGCCGATTCGCAGTGGTCGTTGGCTCTATGACCCGGATGACGGGGCGGAGGATCAGTGCATCCCTCTCAGCGTTGCGAAAACGCCTCTCCACCCGCCCGTTTCCTCGCAGAGGCATACATATTTCATCGAACGAAAATCGGCGAGTCATCTTCCCCTCGTCGAAAATATCGGCTCCCTGTTCGCCGAATCGGTCTACGAATTTGCCGATGACTGGTACCAGTTCTCCCCTGCCGACGAAATCCGTCAACTGTGCTACACGGCCACCGCGCCGTCTCTCGAATCGCCCGAGGTTCGTCCTTCCGACCTTCAGGGCATACGCCGCGAGGAGATCCCGGCCATTTACCTGCAAATGCCGCCTTCACCGCTCTCGCCCCGGATTCGCGAACTCTGCGCCACCTTTCCGACGGACGATCCTCTCGGCGGGATTCGCCGCTACCTCGCACGACAGACACGCTATTCCCTGCACTTTTCCACCCCGGAAGACACGAGTCCCCTTTCCGACTTCCTCTTCGGAAGCGGCCAGGGCCACTGCGAACACTACGCCGCTGCCACAGTGCTGTTGCTGCGCGGCCTCGGGATTCCCTCGCGAGTCGCCTATGGCTATGCCGGAGGAATCGCTGACGCAGAACAACAGCTCTTTGCCTATCGCGACAGTGACTTCCACGCCTGGACCGAGATCCTCCTCCCCGGTCCGCAATGGAGACGATTCGACACCACCCCGGTCGTTCCGGGAGCTGCGTCGCGCCAACCCGCGACGGCGCCCTTGCCTGCGATGGCGGAGACGGAGTACTACGACTTCTCCCACTTCGATCCCTCCATCGCACGAAAGCGGAATCCATTCGGAGGGATTCTCGCCGAGGGGATGACGTGGTTGTCAGGCCACTTCCCCCTCGCCACAGCAATGGGTCTCAGCTTGCTGGGAGGATTGTGGGCATGGATCGGACGACGGCGCGAGTCCCAGCCCGACGGGCACCGCACGCCCGTTGCGGCGGCCTCCGGAAGGTGCCCCCCATCCGCGTTTCTCCTCGAACTCGAGCGCATCGCACGGATTGCTGGCATCCCTCGCCGCCCAGGACAGACCTGGCGCGAATGGCTCGCAATCCTCGACGAACGACTCGACCTTCCCGCCCTCACGGAGGAAGCCGTTACCTATCATTACCACGTCACCTACGCCGGGAGACGGCGGGATTCCGCGAAAGAAGCAGAGTATCTCAAAACACTGCGGAAATGGAACACGGAGAAGCGCTTTGATTGACAAAATCTCCGGTGAAAGCGTCATTTCCTACCCTCTTTCGTACATGACCGAACCCTATTGGCTCGACCGATCCCGCGGCTATCTTGACCTCGCCATGTATGAGGAGGCGTGGCAGGAGATCGACCTTCTTCCAACCGAAAAGCGGGATCATCCGGCGGCCCGGGAATTGCGCATTGTCATCCGTCTCGACGAGGGGCGCACCGAGGAGGCTCTCGCGCTCTGCGGCATCCTGTGCAGCCTCCACCCGGAGACCCATGCTGGCTTCATCCAGGGTGCCTATTGTCTGCATGCCCTTGGCCGCACCGGGGATGCGATTGAATTCCTCCAGTCCGGTCCCGAGACTCTTCGGGACGAGCCGGTCTACTACTACAACCTTGCCTGCTACGAACTGGCCCTCGGCAAGCCGCAGGCGGCCCTGACCTGGGTGCGGATCTCCATCGAAATGGATCGCAGCTTTCGCGACCGTGCCGCCTCCGATCCCGACCTCGCCGCCATCGCTGCGGAGATCTGACCGATGAGCCTTCACCCGTCCCTCGAGGAATCCTTCCGGCGGAACTTCGAAGAACGGGGCGAACTGGGTGCCTCGGTCTCGGTCTGGAAGGACGGAGTTGAGATCCTCACACTTGCACACGGATGGAGAGATCCGCAACACCTCCTGCCGTGGACAGCGGACACGCTCGCCCCGGTCTGGTCGGCGACGAAGGGGCCGGCTGCGATCACATTTCTCCTCGCCCTCGAGGAGGCCGGTCTCTCGCCTTACGATCCCGTCGCAACAGTCTGGCCGTCGCTGCTCGCGGCCCGCAGCGAGAAATTGTCCTTTGTCCGACTTCTCTCTCATCAGGCGGGCCTTCCCGCTCTGTCGCCCGACAATCGCCCCCACCTCCTCTCCCACGGAGAAGTCGTCTCTGCTTTGGAACACCAGAAACCCTACTGGACGCCCGGCGAAGGCCACGGCTACCACCCCCGCACCCTCGGCTACCTGCTCGATGAGATCGTTCGCCGCCTGACGGGTGATTCGTTAGGGACTTTCTGGAAAACGCGACTCGCCGGACCTCTCGGGATCGAGTTCTGGATCGGTGACTTTCCCGCCCACGTTCTGGACCGAATCGCCACCATGGTGCCACCGAAACTACGACGTCCTTCCGAGGAGGAAACCGCCTTCTATCGCGAGATCGTCAACCCCGCATCGCTTGCCCATGCGGCCTTTGCCTCGCCTGCAGGACTGCGTTCGCCGGGCGAGATCAACCGCCTTGAGACTCTGCAAGCGGGCTTTCCCGCCTTCGGCGGAATCGGTTCGGCCCGCGCTCTCGCCAAATTCTACCAGATCCTCGCTCGCGAGGGCGAACTCGACGGAGTGCCCCTTCTCCCCTCCCGCGTCGTCCGCGCGGCCCGCCAGGTCCAGGTGAACGACGCGGATCAGACCCTTCTGATTCCCACTTCCTTCACCGGTGGATTCATGACGGACCCGATCAACGGACACGGTCGAAAACAACGCGCCCTTTTCGGCCCCTCTCTCACCGCCTTTGGTCAGCCGGGAGCAGGCGGCAGCCATGCCTTCGCCGATCCCGAGAACGGATTTTCCTTCGCCTACGTCATGAACCAGATGGAACTCGGCATCCTCCCGAATCGCAAGGCACTCGATCTCGTCGACGGAGTCTATTCCGGTTGAAGGAGGCACTCCTCGCTCCCCCGCCCGCCGTCTTCGCGTGGAAAATCGCCTTGTCGGGATTCTTCCTCCTTCGTAAAACCGGGAGAGGGGCCTCCCACACACACCCGACCTCCCCGCGTCCGAGCCTGCCATGACCACATTCGACTTCCCTTCCCGGCGTCGCCTTCTGCGCGACGGCACCCTCCTCCTCGCCGGAATCTCCGCCGGTGTCCGCGCCGACTCGGCTACCGATCCCCCCCTTGTCCGCGTCGGCCTCCTCACCGATCTGCACTACGCCGACAAAGCCCCCAAGGGATCGCGTCACTATCGCGAGACGCTCACAAAGCTCGAAGAGGCAGGACAATTCTTCGCCGACCGGGGGGCGGATTTTGTCGTGGAACTGGGCGACTTCATCGACGCAGCAGACTCGGTCGAGACGGAGATGGGCTACCTCAGGCGGATTCATTCCGCCTTTTCCGCCATCGCGAAGGAACGTTTTCACGTCCTCGGAAATCACTGCGTCGATACCCTG
>CALDKL010000571.1 GCA_937898895.1 uncultured Verrucomicrobiae bacterium
TCCACTTCGAGGACTGCCGTCGGATCTCCCTTGAGCACCGCGATCAGCACCTTTCGCAATCTCAGGCGCAGGCCGGGTTCGATGCCAGCCTGGGACAACTGCTTTCGCAACCCCTCGGCAATCCGGCCGGCGAGCAACTCCCGCTTTCCCGCATCGCAGAGGATGAGAAATTTCTCGACCTTTTCCTCCGGCCAGGTCCCTTCCTCAAACTGGTATCGGTTGAGTTCAGACTCGAGAAACGCGGGCAGGGATTCGAGCCGTCGGTGAGCCGAAATCGAGGCCTCCAGCCATTGGCGATAATGTACCGTGGTGTCGGCCATCTCGCGCACCAGGCGGATCCGCTCCCTGGCCGCAGCCGCGTCCCCCAGTTTTCCGAGCAACTCAATCAGCACGAGCCCCAGTTCGAATTGCCTCGGCTCCCCGGCGAGTTTCGCTTCGACGAGGGTCCGGGCCGCCTGAACCAGCCCCGCCTTGGCGAGAAATTCCGCGAAGTCGAGCACATTTCCAGCCTCCGCCTCCTCCGGACGCAGCTTCCGCACGAGGTCGCCAATGGACTCTTCGGCACCGACTTCGAGACGGACCTCGGCGAGTTCCCTCGCCACGTCGAGTCGGGCCGGGTGATTGCGCACGTATTGTTCGAGATACCCCATCGCCGCATCGCTCCGCTCGATTCCCCGCAGATAACGCTGCAATTCGAGGAGCCGCTCCGAGACCTCTTCGGGATCCAATCCTGCCACCACCGTGCGAAAATCCTGTTCGGCGGCCGCATCGCGGCGCAGGGCATACTCGGCTTTGACGAGCCGGAAACGCAGGTCCAGCCGATCAGGCTCCGATTCGAGCCGATTGGTGAGCAAGGTGGCCAGCCCCTCGAGATCTCCGGTCGCCTCGAGCACCTCCAGGGCCCGGGCCTCGAGCAGGCGCGACCGGGGAAGCCGGGTAGCGGCGGCGAGAAGTTGTTTTGCCGCTTCCTTGCGCTGCTCGGCAGCCAAAAGTGCCTCGGCGTAGTCAAGCTGGGCGGTCTCGTTGTCGGGCGCGGTCCGGGCGGCGGCCTCCAGGGTGGCAAGAAGCCCTTTTCGTTCCTCGGCCGTCGCGAGCGCACCGAGGCGCAGGGAAAGAATCTCCCGGCGTCGCCAGTGATCCGGTGCGAGCTGGCCCAGCAGGTTGACCAGCAAGGCATCGGCCTTCGCCTTTTGATTGGATTGCCCCAGAGCGATCGCCTGCATCAGGTCGATCTCCACCTGCGTCTCCGCATCCTTGGTGAGCGTTTTTGCCTGCTTCAGCGCGGCGAGACTTTCCTCCCAGAAACGGTGCCGCTGGGCGAGTCGCGCAAGGGACAACAGCGAAGGCGCGTCCTGTCCCGCGGTGGTGAGCGATTTGGCGAGTTGTGCCTTGCCCAGGGCGCGGGCGCTCTCCCCTTCGGAAAGATCGAGCAGTTCCTCCAGCCAGGCGTTGCGGCGAGAGGCGAGGGTCTCCTGATCGATTGCCCGGGAGAGCACCTCCACCGCTCGAGGATCTCCGCGCTCTTCATAGGCCCGGAACTGCAGATACTGGAGGGGGGCAAACTCCGGATGCTTCGGGACGGCCTCGGCGAGCAATTCGTCCGCCCCCGCCCGATCGGTGCGGCGAAGGATCCGCACGAGAACGGTCTTGGCACCGGCATCCTCCGGATATTGCGCCACGTGGTTTCGATAGAGCCCTATCAATTCATCGATCCGCTCGGATTCCCGATAGAGCTTCACGAGCCCCTCGAGCGGAGCGTCGAGGAGCGGATCGAAATGCAGGGCGGTCCGGAAGCGCAGCGACTCGGCGGCGAAGCGCGATTCGGCATCTCCCTCCTCGGCATGCATCTGCCAGACGGCGAGCGCGAAGGCGATCCCGATGAGCCGCGACAGCATACGGAGAGTTCCGGTCATGTTTCGAGTCCGAGAAAAAGGAGACTCACACCGCGACGGTGGCCGAGACCGAATCGATCACCTCCTGTAGCAGCACGTCGATGTCGCGCGACTCCGCCTCTCCCTGGAAATTGAGGATCACCCGATGCCGCAGGGCTGGCAGGGCGATGCGGCGGACATCGCTGAGCGACACCGCGGTGCGTCCGTCCAGCGCACAGAGAATACGCGCTCCGCGAATGAGCGCCTGCATCCCGCGCGGACTGGCTCCGTAGCTGACATAACGCGACACGCTCTCCGTTTCCCCTTCGTCGCCGGGATGGGTCGCCAGGACGAGACGGGCGGCGTAGTCATTCACGTGATCGGCCACCGGAACTTCGGCGACCACCTTCTGAAACTCCAGCAACTCGTCCGCCCCCATGACCTGCGACAGTTCCGGCAGGTCGAAGGACGAGGTTCTCCGCGAAATCTCGACGAGAGTAGCCCGATCCGGAAACGGCACCCGCAGCTTGAAGAGAAAGCGATCAGCCTGGGCCTCCGGCAAGGGATAGGTGCCCTCCATCTCCATGGGGTTCTGTGTCGCCATGACAAAGAAGGGCTTCGGCAGCGACATCGTCTCTCCGCCGGCCGTGACGGCCCCTTCCTGCATCACCTCGAGCAGGGCGGCCTGCGTCTTCGGGGTCGCCCGATTCACCTCATCGACGAGGATGAGATTCGCGAAGACCGGGCCTTTCTCGAAGTGCATGACGCGACGCCCCTCTTCGTTCTCGTTGACGATATGGGTGCCCAGAATGTCTGCGGGCATCAGATCCGGCGTACACTGGACTCGTCCCGGCGTGAGTCCGAGGACTCGCGACAGGGTCTGCACCAGAAACGTTTTCCCCAGGCCAGGCACTCCCTCGAGCAGGACGTGACCACGCGCAAACACCGCAATGAGGGTGTCGGTGAGCAGTTCGTCGTATCCGACGATTGCCTTCTGGATCTCGTCCTTGAGGACGTGGAACCGTTCCTTGAACCTCGCGAGGTCGCGACCAAGCTCTTCACTGTTTCTCATATCAGGGTCAAAAAATAGATCGGTTAGTTGCCGGAGCCTTTTCCGTCCGAGGAGTCCTCCTTGTGCTCGAACTGTGCCCGAATGCCGGAAAAATAACGGAGGACCTGCTGTCGACGGGACAGCGGCAGGACCTGGTCATCGAGGGCCTGCTCCTCCACCGCGATGAAATCGGCCATGACTTCCTGCCGGGATCTCGTCGCGGCTTCGGACCGGGCCTTTCCATCGACTGCGCGTGTCGTCGATTCGCCCTCTGTTCCGGCCTGAGCCACGACCTTTGCATCGCCCATTGCCTTCAGCGTCTGCGAGGGTGCCTCGGTCATCGCCGCCGTCCCCGTGCCCGCCTGATCGCCCCCTTGTCCGGACTGACTGGAACTCGAAGCCCCCAGATTCATCGACGCTCCCTGCCCGGGGGCGGATTCTCCGGGCGGCATCCCCGGAATCGGCGCGGAGAGCATCCCGCCCTTGCCCTTTCCGTCGCTGGCCTGATCGCTCTGGCCAAGCCCGGACCCGCTTTTCCCTTCCGGTGCCTTTTCGCCGGGAACGGGTGCCGAAAAAGCCTGTTCTCCCCCACCCGACTCACTGCCGTTCTCCCCTTGGCCGGGTGCCGCGCCTGGGACGGGAACCTGTTCCTGTTTGCCCTCGCCCGGCAGCGCCTGGGCGACTCCGGGAGACGCCATCGGAGTCCCTTCGGGATTCGGCATCGGGAAGGGATTCCCTGGCTCCCCTGCCGGAGCGGCTCCGGGATCCTGGGCATCGAGTGCCTGCAGCCCGCCTGGCGCACCCGATCCCTTTGTCTCCCCGGCGGCAGGAGTCTCCCTCTTCTTGAGTTCACTTCCCGCGATCTCTCCTCCCGCCTCACGCAGGGCTGCGGCGAGTTCTTCGAGTTTTCGCCGGGAGGCTTCCCGCTGGGCCTGGCTGCGAAAAAATTGGGCGAGTTCCTCCATTTCACGCGAGGCCGTTCGGGCCTGTCCCTCGAGCAGCTTCCTCGAAGCATTGCCGAATCGCTCTCCCACCGGTCGCGTCTTGTCGGCCTCGGTCGCGGCTCCGGCGATCCGCTCGAAGGCACGAGTGAAACGATCCCGCGTGTCGAGGGTGATGGCTTCGTCAGCGAGGGTCGAAGCGAGGCGATCCGAGTCCGTGGCCGCCCCCTCAGCCGCCTTGTCCCGGATCAGGAGCCCAAGGTCGGCCGTATCGGGATGGCGCCCCATCTCCGCAAGCATTTCCTCGGACGCCCATGCGTCGGAAAAGGGATTGAGTGCCCCCGCCAGCTTCTCCGCCGCCTGCGCCCTCGCTTCCAGCGAGTCGAGCACTTCTCCGGTCGTGGCATCGCCGGGTGCAGCGAGATTTTCCGCCAATGCATCCACCTCAGATTGAAGGGATTCCAGTTCCTTTTTCTCCTCCTCGCTGAGCGCTTCGGAGGAAGGCAATGATTCGGAATTTCGTCGCAGAGCGGCCGCCTGCTGCGCCGCTGCCTCCCGCATTTCTCCACTGAGGGCGAGATCCCGAAGGTCCGGATCGACTCGGCCCCAGGGGAGCAGGGCGAACCCCACGACGAGGAGCGGCGGGATCCAGGCTCCCGTCATCCGGGCAGGGATCATCCGCGAAGGGAATCCGCCCACCGCCGTCGGCAACTGCGCCGAAGCTCGCGAAAGATGGAGCTGCTCCGCCTCGCTCGGTTCGGGATGATTCAGAAATTCCCAGGCCGATGAAAAACAATCCTTCCACTCCCCTCTCTCATCGAGCAGGCGCAGTGCCCGCGCCGTTTTCGGCAAGCGCCATCGCGAAAACAGCCCCGCGATCGCCAACCAAAGCAGCACCCATCCGCCCGCCACGAGCCATTCGCCTTCCTGCCATTCTCCCCATTTCCGAAGGGCGAGGATCAGGAGCAAGCCGCCCCCGCCGATGGCGAGATGGGTGCCCCTCACGCTGCGGGAGAATCGGACCAAAGCAAGCCGCTCCCGCACCGCGCGGGCGGCGGCGAGATATTCGGCACGTTGGGTTTCGATGGACACGGGGTAAAAAACGAAA
>CALDKL010000572.1 GCA_937898895.1 uncultured Verrucomicrobiae bacterium
CGGAGCTTCGCAAAATCGATCTTGCCCCGACCAAAACGCAGGCGCTTTCCTTCGACCTCATAGATGCGGCCACCCTGCTCCTGATCGGTGTTGCCGCCCGTATCAAAGACTACCCCGTCGCCCGGTTTTACGCCGGTGGCGTCACTCACTTCGACAAAATCCGGTCCGACGCGGTCGATCCGGCCAACAAACGCGCCGCGCTTTTTCCCGAAGCGCGCATGGACGAGCTTTTGGTTGTCGATCCCTTCAAGCCATCCCGTCGAGAGACCTCGGGAAAACGCCATCTCCAGTTCGTAACGGTCTTCGCGCGAGGCCTTGCGCTCCGCGCCCGACTCCGCGGCATCGATCGCCTTGCGGTAGGCCCGCGTCACCGCAGCGACATACTCGGGCGTCTTGAGGCGGCCCTCGATTTTGAAACTCTTCACCCCGATGCGGATCAGTTCGGGGATCTGGTCGATGCCCGCGAGATCCTGCGGCGAAAGAAGATAGCGTCGGTCGCCGAGATCGCGCGTTTCCCCATCGACGACCAGCTCGTAGGGCATGCGGCAGGCCTGGGCGCACTCGCCGCGATTGGCGCTGCGTTGTCCGAGCGATTCGCTGGTGAGGCACTGCCCCGAATAGGCGACGCAGAGCGCCCCGTGGACAAACGTCTCCAACTCCACCGCGCCGGGGGATTCGGGATGGAACAAGCGGATCTCGCGCATCGAGTTCTCCCGTGCGATGACGGCGCGGTCCAGGTGGAGCAATCCGTGGGCAAAGGCGAGGGCCTCGGGCGAGGTGATCGTCATCTGCGTCGAGGCGTGGAGAGAGAGGTCGGGAACGATCGCCCGGGCCATTGCCGCGAGTCCGAGATCCTGCACGATGATGGCGTCGACGCCCGCCTCGCTGAGGAGGCGGAGCTGGGACGCGGCCTCCTCGAGTTCCGAGGGGAAGAGGAGCGTATTGAAAGCGACGAATCCGCGCACGCCGTGGGCGTGAAGGAAATCCATCAGCGCGGGCAGATCTTCGGCTGAGAAGTTCTCGGCGCGGATCCTCGCGTTGAAACGCGGCAGACCGAAGTAGATCGCGTCCGCCCCGTTTGCCACGGCGGCGCGAGCGCAGTCCCAGTTGCCCGCCGGGGCGAGCAGTTCAGTGGAGTGGTCCGGCATCGCGAAAGGTAGCACGGAAGAACGTGTCGGGCGACGCTCAGCGGCCTTGCGTGGACGGAGTGAGAGAGGCGCGGGGCTGGCGTGAAAGTAGAATCGCGACCCCCGCGAGGCCGCACCAGATCGTGTCGGCGATGAGCGAATTGCGCAGGAAGAGCCACGAGGGCGGAAAGGGCGGGAGGCCCGTGGTCTGGCTCTGCCACCAACCCTGGAAGGTTTTTGCGTATTCCGGCAGCACGATCCAGGAGAAGGTGTTGGCCACCAGGTAAAAGAAGACACCCCCCAGGAGCGTGCCGCACCAGAGAGCCGGCCATACCGGGAGGCGGCGGGAGGAGAGGGCACCGAGCCAGGCCACTCCGGCGATCACGACAGCCGAAACCAGCGTGTAGGCGGCCACCCCTTCGCCCGGATTGAGCAATCCCAGCACCAGATCGCTCGCGACAAGCATGAGCACCGGAACCCACCAGAAACGGGCACCGAGGAGAAGACCTCCCCCGAAGGCGATGGCCATGAACGGGGCGGTGTTCCAGGGCAGATCGAACACCGGCACCGCGACGCGATAGGCCGCGCCGAGAGCGGCCAGGCCGAGTATCCACAAGGGAAAGCGGCTGTCGGTGGCGAGTTCTGGACCGGGGCGATTCACGAAAGGGACAGCGTGGAGCAATCAGGCAAGGGCGAGAAGTTTTTCGACGATGGCATCCTTCATCATGATGCCGGTCTTTGTCTCCTTGATTTCACCGTCCTTCATAAACAGGAGCGTCGGCACCGCGCGGATGCCGAACTTCATGGCGAGATCGCGGTTCGCCATGACATCGACCTTGGCGACCTTCGCTCGGTCGCCGACTTCCGCAGCGACTTCGTCGAGGACAGGAGAGAGCATTTTGCAAGGACCGCAGTATTCGGACCAAAAATCGATCACAACAGGGACGGTGGCTTGTTGGGCTTCGGCAACAAACGTTTCGTCGGTGAGATGGACGATGGAGGGATGGGCCATGGCAGATGTGGAACAGGGAGGTGGTTGGGAAATGGATAAAGGGATCACAGATCACCCGAAACCGGGTATCGGGCAAGCGGAAAGAGATACCGGACGCGAGCGGGCCAGAGCATCCGCATGAAACTTTGCAAGCAAAGCGAGCCTGAACTCCTGGTCGAGGGGCAGGGTCTTCTTGGAGGGGCGCGGAGCATGGCGATGGCCATCTCCCGCATGGAGGATCGGTTGCGCGAGACGGTGGCGTCCCGCGTGCCGCAAAGGTCCTCGCCGCAGGTCATGCCCAGAGTCGAGTGGCAGCGGTTCTCGATGCCCCAGTGCCCCAGTGCCCCAGTGCCCCGGACCAGCCCGGCGAGCCGCTTGGCGTCCGCTTCGATGGAACAAAGGCAGTAGGGGTTCTCGAGGAGGCCTCGGGCTTGACGGCCATGAAGGCGTTGCGGACCAAACCGTGGGAGGGAGTCCCTTACTCCAGCGCCAGGAGGAGCCCTTCGAGGGGGAGGACGTTGCGTCAAAGGGGGAATCTTGGGTTATTCACAATCCGTAACGGCCATAGAAAATTGCACAAATTGTAAATGAATTCTTCCGGCAGATTTCCTTCAACCATTCATCCTGAATCCGAAGATGGGGAACCACGGAACACACCGAATCCATCGACAAATCATGGGAATGCGGTGGAATCGAAATTCACTCATTGGGTGAACCCATCCCATCTCTCCCCTCTCGCTGATTCCGTGTCTTTTGTGTTTTCTGTGGTTGGCCATTCACGATTTTAGGATGGAGTTGGATTGGGTGTTTTTCTTCATGATTTCGAGGATACATCCGCCCTCGACGCCCGATCCAGCTCTCTTTCATGTTACCTGACCCCGATACCCGGGACTTTGAAGGAAAAACGAAAACCCTCGGGGATCTGCGAGGCGATCCCGGAGATGAAACGTTTCCTCGGCAGCGCGTAGTAGGTCGCATCGACGCAGACCGAGCGGAAGGTGCGGGCGTATTCCTCGAGGCAGTGGTCGGAAAAACGCTTCTTGGAGAAATGGGTGCCCCAGAGATACTGGTCCTCGTCGTAGAGGATTCCGCACCAGCCCTCGTAGCGCCACGACGAAGTCCCCAGGTGGATACCGTGTTCCTCGTGAAGGCGGCGGGCGGTCTCGGCGATCCGGGTGCGTTCGAAAAGCATCTTCTCCAATTACGAAGCATCGGCCCCTCCGGGCAAAGCAATTCGCACGGGGCCGATTCGCAGACTCGACAAGATCGCCGTCCGCTTCCATGCTGGAACCCTCCTGCGAACGCGAATGAACTCCGCCGCTTCCCCGCCACTGCGGCATGGCCGCTTTTTCTTGCTTCTCGGGAGTGCCTATCTCTTGTTCACCATCGCCCTGGGCATCGCGCCGCATCACCGCACCGACTGGTGGATGGAACACATCGTCGTGGCCGGGGGCATCGCCGTCCTCTTCGCGACGAGCCGACATTTCGTTTTCTCGAAGACCGGGTACGTCTACGCCTTCATCTTCCTCTGCCTCCACGGCATCGGCGCCCACTACACCTACTCCGAGGTGCCCTACCGGGAATGGTGGTCGGCCCTGACCGGTGCCCCCACCCCCGATCCGGAGGCGCGAAACCACTTCGACCGGGCCGTTCACTTCCTCTACGGACTCATGCTCGCGCGCCCCTTCCGCGAGGCCGCCTGCTTCGCCCTGCGTCCGCGGTCCGACTTCTGGAGTCATCTCGCCGTCGTCAGTTTCATCATGGCGACCTCCCTCTTTTACGAACTATTCGAATGGGCCGCCGCGGTGATCTGGGGAGGCGAAGCCGGCATGGCTTTCCTCGGCACCCAGGGCGACGTCTGGGACGCCCACAAGGACATGCTGCTCGCCTCGATCGGCGCGGTGCTCGGGTGCGCGGGAATGGTGGCGCGAAGGCTCGTCACCGGCCGGGATCCGGCGAGGAAGTGGGGCCAAGAGCGGGCACAAACATCATGACAGTCCGTCAAGCCACGACCTGCAATCTGCCCGCGCTTGCTCCCCGCTCCGGGAGATCCAGGGCATGCATGCACGCGTTCCTCGAGCGCTTGCGCGCCGCCCACCTATGTCGGAGCTTCCGCTACTTCCTCGCCGACACCACATGCACCCTCCTTTCCGCCTTCACCGCTTCGCACCAGCGGATCACTTGCGCCACCTCCTCCGCGGTCAGTAGTTCGACCTGATGGCCGCGGATGTAGGAGACGAGTCCGCCGGTCATCACCTGCGGTGGGAGAGGGGTCTTCAAGGTCGCGCCTCCGGCGAAAAAGACGAGGTTGTGGAACACTGACGCGGGCAATCCTGTCTCCTGGGCCAATGCGCGGAGGTGAAGGGCGTTTTGATGGAGCGGATTTTGAAAGCGGGACTTCCTGCCATAAATCGTCTGGGTCCAAGAGCGGGCATTCGCATCGCCGAAGATCCAGCCCTGATAGTTCTTCGTTTCGATTACGAAGATTCCGAAGAGCGAGACCACGACATGGTCGATCTGGGTGGTTCCTTTACCATCGGGCCGGGTGATGACGAGGTCATGGAAAACGCGATGGGTCTTCGGATCGAGATGATTGAGAACGCCAACCGACACGATGGCTTCTCCGACCCGGCCTTTCACCTTCGCAGATCGCCAAAACCGCTTCGCCACGGAGAGGGCGAAACAAAGGAGCAGAAAGGGCCAGAATTTGTCGAGGAAGACTCCCGCCGTCTGTGGCAGGGTCGCGGGCAGCTTTTCAAGCACCGCATCAATCACGGAAGAGGCACTCATGAACGCATCCATAGAATGACCTCCGTTATCAGTTCGAGGACTCGGCAGAATCCAGGCCACCCGAGGAGAAAGTCGAGAGCGACGGCCTCGTGGAGCAGAATGGTTCCCCGGAACACGCGCTGGAAAGACGCCTTGGCCGTTTTGTGACGGAACTGTCGTTGAGCGAGGAAACTGCCCGGCCAAGCTCCGATGAGATCGAGGGAATGCAGGGACGACTCGGACCGCCGCCGTCTGCCACCCAGGGCCCGGTCCTTGTCGTCGCGGTAGGCACCATAGCTGAGTCCGGATACCAGGGCAAGGTAGCCGAAGCTGATCCACGGCGACCACGGCAAGGACAGCACCGCCAGCGCCGGTGGGAACAAGAGGAAGAACAGAACGGCCCAATCCCGAAACCGAAGTTGTCCCCGGCGTTCCAGAGACTGGACCAAGGTCGCACAGTCCCTCCCCTTCCCGTCAGTTCCGACCACAAATGAAACCTCATCACCCCGTCGCGGCCGGAGGTCCCGCCTCACGAAGTCGCGATGGTGGACAAAGAGACGCTTGCCTCCATGATCCACAAAACCAAATCCTTTGGAGGCGTCCCATTCGACGATTCGAGAACGGTTCGCCGCGCTGGAAATGGATTCGGTTCCGATAAGGGTGGATCCCATTATGAATTTTATAATAGATTTTCCCGTTCGCAATCCCGATATCGCCTCCCCTCCGAAAGCGAGGTCTCACTGAATGACGACGCCAATTTATGGGCGGATGGGCCCGCAGGGATTCGAACCCTGGACCAAGGGATTATGAGTTTGGCTAAGTGGCTGTAGTTAAACTACTTCCGAGCCCGATTCTTCCGTAAAATGCCCAAAGTTGCAAGCACTGAATTTTTCCCTTGGGTCGGTTTGGGCACGTTTGGGATCTGAGTTTGTCGGAATTTGTCGGAAGGCTCCGGCCCCCATCTGCGTTGACATGGCAGCCTCGGGCATGAACGAGCAAACCTCCTTGTTGCGCAACGAACTGGAACTGGTCACCGAGGCCGAACTTACCAAGCACCTCAAGGTCTGCCGCCGACAGCTCTACTCCTGGCGGGTCCGCGGATTCATCCCCTACTTCAAGATCGGGAGAGCGGTCCGGTTTCGGGTCACCGACGTGGCGGAGGCACTGGAGAAGCTCCGGGTGTGCTGAAGGCGGAATCATAGGCTTACCTCTTTCGAACATCCATCGCCTTCACCTCGACTTTCACTTTCATCTTGGGCATCCCTGGTGTCAGGACTCGGGGTCAGGGTCAGGACTCGGGGTCAGGACTCGGGGTCAGGGAACGATTTCCGAATTTGACAAAGCCTGCTCCCGCAGCATCCTACCCCCATGCCTCGGCAAGTCCGCATTGAAT
>CALDKL010000573.1 GCA_937898895.1 uncultured Verrucomicrobiae bacterium
CGGGACGGCCCGTTTCCTCGCGGCGCTCCCTTCGGGTTTCGGTCTCTGGACCGGATCCCTTTGCCTCTGGTTCGCTGGTCTCGCGGCGATGGGCGGGCTCGCTCTTCCACGCCTCCGTCCGCATCGCCGCGCTCTCTTCACGCTCGCGACCCTCCTTTTGCTGACTGCCTTCGCCACCCACCGCGTCTCGCGCTATCGTGCAACCCGGCTGGCTCCTGAGAACTTCGCCGTTGTCATCGCGCCGGAATCCCATGCCCTCACCGCTCCGGTGCCCGATGCCAAAAAGGTCATCGATCTGCCGCCGGGATCCGAAGTCCGCATCCTGCGGCGATCCGATCAATGGACCTATGTTGAAATCCCTGGCGATCTTCGTGGCTGGATACGCACCGAACTCATTCGCCCGGTCTGGCCGATGGAATCGTCCGCCGACAAGGGGTGAACCGGATGGAGCGATCCTCTCCTGAATACTCACGACAAGCATCTGCGCCCTTCTCATTCCCCCGGCACCTCCGCTGCGAACTTTTTCAAAAAACGATGTCCCGCGATTCCCTTTCTCCCGCCCGCCGCTGTGCCCTCGAAGCCCTCACCGCCTGGGAGGACACGTCGCGCTACGCCGCCGATCTGCTCGAAGATTCCGCTCGCCATCTGCGCCTGTCCCCACCCGACCGCAGCCTCGCCCAGGACCTCCTCTTCGGAGTGATCCGGAATCTCTACCTGCTCGATGAACTGATCGAGCGGTTCCGACGCGGAGCGATCAAATCGCAGACGCAGAACCTGCTCCGCCTCGGACTCTACCAGCTCTTCCGAAGCGGCATTGCCGAACACGCGGCCGTCCATGAAACCGTCTCCCTCGCGCGTCCTCACGAACGCTCGCTCGTCAACGCCATCCTCCGGAGTGCCCAGCGAGAAAAGGCGGAGCTTCTCGCCGAGATCGAAACCTGGCCGCTCGAGGACCGATGCTCTCATCCCGAGTTTCTCATCCGTCGCTGGACGGAGCAACACGGCATCGAGGCGACCGAGTCACTCTGCCGATGGAACAATGAAGCCCCCGCCGTCTTTGCCCGGCTCAATCCCCTCGCCCCCGATCAGGCAGCGCTCGAGAGGGTACGATGCGAGACCGAACCCTCTCGACTCGGCCCCGAATATCCCGACTTTTTCCGGGTCGAGGGAGCGCCCGACTCCGAATCGCTCCGCGCCGGGCTGATCTACGTCCAGGATCCCAGCACTTCCCTCGCCTGCCGACTCCTCGCCCCCCAGGGCGGCGAGACGGTCCTCGATGCCTGCGCCGCCCCCGGCGGCAAGACTGCCCTGCTCGCGGCCCTGATGGGCAACTCGGGATCGATCCTCGCCACCGATGCTTCGGAATCCCGCCTCGCCCGGATGCGGGAAAACCTCGATCGTCTCGGGGTCACCAACACGGAATACCGCCTTGTCGACTGGACTGCGACCGATGCGATCCGGAATCTTCCGCAATTCGATGCGATCCTGCTCGATGCGCCCTGTTCGAACTCCGGAGTGATGCGGCGACGGGTCGACGTGCGCTGGCGTCTGCAGGAACGCGATTTCAAACGCCACGCGAGACAGCAGCTGGCCCTGCTCCGTGCTGTTTCCGAAATGGTGAAGCCGGGCGGCCGCATCGTCTACAGCACCTGCTCGATAGACCGAGAGGAAAACGAAGGGGTGGTTGCCGCCTCGGGTCTCTCGGTGACGAACACGGTCCATTCCCTGCCGTGGCGCGACGGGCACGACGGAGCCTACGCGGCCTTGCTGCGCAAGGAGGGCTAGCATCGGATCGGCAAACCTCCTTCTACCGATCAGCGCCGATCCGCCTCAGCGACTCCTCGCCCGGATGAGCACCCGGTCCGCTGCCGCCGGCGCGGTGACGGAGGTCGCTTTGATGAAGAAGCTGCGCGTCTTTCTCGCAAGCCTGGTTCGAGCCGTAATCTTTGCAGTGAGCAGATGGGAGGCCCCCGGAGCCAATGTCGGCGTCGGATGAGTGCCCCCGACCACGGGTGCCGTCACATTGATGCCACCTTCCTGGTATTTCACCGGAAACAAGCCATTGCCTCCGGTACCCAAAATCGTGAACGAATCCGGTTGGTTGCCGGAATTCACAACCCGGACAAAAACGACTTTGACCCCTCCATTGCGTCGGATGGAGGCCGCCAGCGACTGACCTGCGGCGGTGAGATTGATGAGATCAGCCCCCACTGGCGTGTTGACCGTCGTCCCCAATTGGGCGTCGGCCTCAAATACCGGATTCGGAGCAAAGGTTCCGGTCAGGGAGAGATTGTCGAGGGCCAGAAACGTGAACATCGACTCGTCCTGATCGTCGAAGAGATAAAAACGGAACTCGACCGGAACATTCTGCGCCGCAAAGGAGGTAAGATCCGCCGACACACCTTTTGAAGTCGACTGGCCTGGGGAGATCGTGGCCGAAGCGGTGGTCAGGTTCGTCGCAAATCCATCCACGCTCCACCGGATTGAAACATTCGGGGTGTAGGTTCCGAAGATGTTGTTGGCTTCGGCATTCAGATTGCAGAAAAGGGTGGTGAAATCATAGGAACCGTTCACCGGGGTCACGGTGATGCTGAAATAGTGGTTTCCGGAGATGGCGAGGGCTTCTGAACTCGGAGTATCGCTTGAAAACACTCCGAATGCGGGACCCGTAAAATAGGTCCGAAACTGTCCCTTTCCGGAAAGCCCAGCTCCGACCGACAGATCGCCAGCGGTCGAGTCAGGATCAGTGTCATCCGAGGCCAGAGAATCACCGGTGAACGGATAACTCGCCGGAGTCGCACCACGCGACGGGCCAATCACAACAACAAGAGTCAAAAACAGAACGGTCCAACCAAAACCACCCCACTTGCGACCGCAGCGAGTATCAGGAAACCGCTTCATTGGATTCCATGAGGCCCGATGTGACCTTTGGCGGGCCTCACCTTTCTGACGCAAGGCTAGAAAAGATCCGCCCTCTCTGGCAAGAATTTTTTCGCGATTTTTCGCCTGTCCCCACACACCAGTCCCCGCCCGCAGATCAGCACGATGTCCTTGCCCCTGCCGCCAGCCTCACCGCGTGGGGAATCGCACCCTCGATGAAGCAAAGACATTCGACGGCCCCACTCGGTTTGCCGGGCAGGGCAATGACGAGGGACTGCTCGACGATGGCGGCGAGACAACGGGACAAAATCGCGTTGGGCGTGATTTCGAGGGACCGCATGCGCATGGCTTCCCCAAATCCGGGTATCTCGAGGCGCTGAATGCCCCGGATCGCTTCCGGCGTGACATCACGCGGGGTGATTCCGGTGCCTCCGGTGGTGAGGATGAGGCCACAACCCTGGGCCGAAAAGGCGCGAATGATCTTTCGGATCGCCTCGATCTCATCCGGCACGATCCCCTCGGCATGGACCTCCCAGGAGCGCTCCCGACACGCCTCTCTCAGGGCGGGACCGCTGAGATCCTCGTATGCCCCGACCGCAGCGCGATCCGAAACGGTCACAATGCCAACGGTGATTCGGTCGCTCATCCGGCAGCTCCGATCCGCCCGTGTTCAGTTCGAAAACTGAACTCGGCTGCCTTCAAAACTCGGCGTGGGCGCAGTGCGCGGATACGAGGTCGTCGCCGGATATCCGGGGGGAACCGCACTCACCGCCCCCGTCGGCACGGGTGGTGCGGAGATCGCTCCGGAGGAGGAGGAAATCGAGGGATAGACCGGTGCCGAGGGAGCCGGGGCAGAGGTGGTGCCGGGATAGGCTCCCGTAGCCACCGGGGCCTGCGTGGGAATCGTCGACGCGACCGGCGCGACCGAACCATATGGCGCGGCCCCGGATGCCGCCGCGGCCCCCTGACCCAAATTCGCCGGAGGAGCCGAAGTGGGCACCTGTATGGACTTCCCGGCATAGATCTTTGTGTCGGTCATGCCATTGGCTGACTGGATTCGACTGACACTGGTGTTGTACCGAGTGGCGATCGAAGAGAGATTCTCGCCCGATTGCACCTGATGAGGCACAAGCTGTTCCCCCTCACGAAGCGAGAAGGGGGCCGGAGCCTGCGCAGCGGAAGGACGATTCGTCGCCGCCATCATTGCATTGGAAGGGGCAGAGGGTGCTGCAGGTGCCGACATTGCGCCGCCCGTGGCTGCCCCCATCGCCGCAGAGGTGTCCGGATAGGCGGCCGGAGGCGGAGCGGGCGCATTCACCGCCACATCCTTGTTCTTGTTGCCGAAGCATCCTGCGGCAAGAAACGCCATCGAGCAGGTCGCCCCTGCTCCGATCCATTGGAGTCTGATTCCCATGCGGGAAAATACCACCGACGAGAGATACGGAAAGGTGAAATTTTAAAATTTCTTTGTTTTGATTCTCAAATTCTGATATTTTACTATATTTAATATCAAATCAACATTGAATATAGGGAGGTGTGAAGCGATTTTCCGCTGCGGACTTGCCACCTCGCATCTGCCACGCGCTCGTTTCTCGGTCGAGTTACCCGACCGGGCTCCTCAGACGCCTTCGTTCCACACCTGGGCCACGGCCTCGGCGGCACGCCGATGAGAACCTCCCTCTCCAAGCGTCGCGACGACCTCGGCGAGATCGGCCTGGAGCCGGAATCGTTCACCGGGATCGCAAAGGAGTCGCTCCAGCGCAGCGGCGATGGTCTCGCCACTGACCCGTTCCTGGAGCAACTCGCTTACCACCTCGCGACCGGCGATGACGTTGACGATACCGAGGAAATCGACCGACATGACCCAGCGGGCGACGAGAGCCGTCAGCCACGCGACCCGATAGACGAGACAATAGGGAAGTCCGAGACAAGCGGCTTCGAGAGTTGCCGTGCCGGAGGCAACCACTCCCGCTGTGGCCTGGCACATCAGTTCCCGACTGGTCCCCTCCCCGACCTCGACCCGCTCTGCCAGCCCCGCCGCCTGTGTCAGTTCACGCAGGCGCACGGTGAGCTGCGGAGTCGCTCCGCTCGTGGCGAAACGCAGATTCGGACGGCGGCGGATCAGGATCGCGACGGCCTCCAGCATCGCCGGATAGAGTGCGGCAATCTCCCGTTCCCGCGATCCGGGAAGCAGGGCGACGAGCGATTCCTCGCGGGGGATCCCCCTGGCTTTCCAGGGGACCAGGGAATCGACGAGAGGATGACCTGCAAAGACGGTGCGAAGGCCCGAGGTTTCGTAGAGGTCCTTCTCGAAGGGAAAAATGCAGATCATGAGGTCGAGCTGCTCCGCCATCGTGCGGATGCGGCCTTTCTTCCAGGCCCATACCTGGGGGCTGATGTAATAGATCAGCTTGCCGCCGTAGCCTTCCCGGCGCAGGCGACTGGCGAGTCGGAGATTGAAGCCAGGATAATCGATAAAAACGAGCCCGTCGGGCTTCGTTTCGTGAACGCGCCCTACCGTTTCCTCCATGCGGCGCCGGAAATAGCCGTATTTTTTGAGTACCTCCCAGAGCCCCAGCACGGCCGCCTCCCCGAGCCAGTTTTCGGCGCCTGGCGCGAGCCGGTGCATCTCTGGCCCTCCGAGTCCGGCGAAAGACCAGTCACCGATCTCCCTCAGCGAACGCATCAGGGCGGCTCCGTGGGTGTCTCCGCTGACTTCGCCGGCGATGAGGAAAAGGGATCTCACGAGCTTGCTGGGATCGAACAGGGGGGAAATCCGGGGCGGCAGAGTTCGGGTAGCGGCCACCTGGCCGCCGCGTGGGGATCGGCGGCAAGGGTAGGAGAGCTTCGAAGGGATCTCAACCCGAATTCCGAAGTCGGGAGAGGCCGTTCCGAAGGTCTCGTCGGCGGATGGCCCGCCCCCCTTTCCACTCCGGACTTCGCCCTCAACACGATTCTCCCACGATCTCGATTTCCGTCGGCGGCTCGAGATCGTATCCCCAGGCATCAAAGGCAAAGCGCCACCGGGTGCGAATCGCTTCGGCATGGTCGGAACGAATGCGGTGGACATTGCCCGAATAGTTCTTCAGGGTCGCCGCATAGTCGGCCACTTCTCGCAGCCCCTCGTCCGTGCTTTCGAGTCCGAGTTGTCCGTAGATCCGACGGATTTCGCCAACCGGATCCGCCGCAATGCGCTCGTAGCTGGTCTCGGCAAGCTGGTGAGCGGGCAGATGCAGTCGCTCGCGGTCATCGAGATAACGCCGCATCACCTTCTCGTAGGTCTCGAGAACATAGCCGGGGATGTCGATGTCCTGGAACGGTTGCCAGGAAAACGCACTGTAGAGTCGGGGATATTTCCCACAGTTGGAACTGAAGACCGGCCACGGATTCCGCACGATGTGGATGAACTTGGCGTCCGGAAACAGCTCGAGGATCATGCCCATCCGAGTCGTCGAGGGAGGGTTCTTGAAGAGAGGACGCTGCCCGCGTTTCACGTAAGCAACCTTGCGGACGAGAAATTCATACTCGCGACGAAAACGCCGCAGGTCCGCCCTGGAAAGCCCTTCGAAAAACATCGCCCGATCGCGTTGCCCGATCATGTCGGAGGGAAAGTGATACACTCCGTAGTACCCGTGCGCCTGGAGGTTTCCCAGCGCCATCTCCTCTTCCTGCGGCTCGTCGAGGGCGAGTTTCACTTTGTCGAATCCGCGGGTCTTTGGCAGTGCCTTCTCGATACGGCTCCGCGCAAAGGGCAACAAGGGACCCATCATG
>CALDKL010000574.1 GCA_937898895.1 uncultured Verrucomicrobiae bacterium
AGTCGGACCCGGATCGATCTGCACGACGCGTGTCATCGCCGGTGTGGGGGTGCCACAGTTCAGCGCCATTCAGACGGTGGCGACGGTTTGTCGATCAAAAGGAGTGCCGCTGATTGCCGACGGAGGAATCCGCTATTCGGGCGACCTGGTGAAAGCCATGGCGGCAGGTGCGGATCTGGTAATGTTAGGATCACTTCTGGCCGGCTGTCGCGAAAGCCCCGGAGCAATGGTGCAGTCTCAGGGGCGCACCTGGAAGGAATACCGCGGGATGGGCTCTCTGAAGGCGATGCGCAAAGGTTCCGGCGACCGTTACGGGCAGAATTCCTCGGGCAAGCTCGTCGCCGAGGGAGTCGAGGCCAGGGTGCCGTACCGAGGGCCTCTCGCCGATACGGTCTTTCAGTTGCTCGGCGGGCTGCGCAGTGGCATGGGCTACGTCGGGGCTTCGAATCTCGAGGAATTGCGCGAGCGTGCCACCTTCATCCGGATCACCAGTGGTGGCCTCCGCGAGAGCCACGCGCACGATATCACCATCACCGAGGAACCGGTGAATTACCAGCCGGCGAGCTGACTTTGAGTCCGACCGGGTCTGGCTTGTTTTCCGTTTTCTCATTCTTTTTTCACCCTTTTTTATATCTCTCTCAGGGCGACCATGGACCATCCCGTCGCCGTCATCGACTTCGGATCGCAGTACACGCAACTCATTGTTCGCCGCATTCGCGAACTGGGGTATTTCTCGAAGCTCTATCAGCCGGAAGAGTTGTGCGAGACGGGATCGCCCGCCGCCGTGATTCTGTCCGGTGGCCCACGCTCCACTCGTGAAGCCGGTGCTCCGGACATTGATTTTGAATACCTTGTTGGCATGGGGGTGCCGGTGCTCGGGGTCTGTTACGGAATGCAGTTGCTCAATCGGAAGTTTGGTGGCGAAGTGGCTCCAGGGAACACCCGCGAGTATGGGCCCGCCACGCTCATGATCGAGCCTGGCGTGGAGAGCCTTTTCGACGGATTGAAAGGCCATTCGCAGATCTGGATGAGCCATTCCGACACCGTCAGCGCTCTGCCTGCTGGCTGCGAGGTGACCGGGCGAAACCTCGATGGCATTCCGGTGGCGCTGAAATGGAATGATCGATTCCAGGGCATCCAGTTCCACCCCGAAGTTTCCCACACGGCCGAGGGGCTCGGCATGCTGAAGAATTTTCTTTCCCGTGCGAAGGATCTTCCGAAATTCCGGATCGCCTCGTTCAAGGACGAACTCGTTTCGCGAGTCCGCCAGGAAGTCGGAGGCCGCAAGGTCGTGTGTGGTGTCTCCGGTGGAGTTGATTCCTCCGTGTTGGCCGCACTCCTCCACGAGGCAGGGGTCGATACGCGCAATCTCTTCGTCGATACGGGTTTGCTGCGCGCCGGCGAAGCAGCCGAGGTGGAGGCGCTCTTCGGCGAGGTCGGCATTGCGATCGAGACGATTGATGCGTCCGCTCGCTTCCTCGCCGCGCTCAAGGGAGTGACCGATCCCGAGGAGAAGCGCCGCATCATTGGCCGCCTGTTTGTCGATGTCTTCTTCGATGCGGTGGGCGAGCATGTCGAACTGCTCGCGCAGGGCACCCTCTATCCGGACGTGATCGAGAGCGCCACGAGTGGATCCATTGCCTCGACGATCAAGACGCACCACAATCGGGTCGACCGTATCATGCAGTTGAAGAAAGAGGGTCGGGTCATTGAACCGCTCGACGAACTCTTCAAAGATGAAGTGCGTGAACTCGGTCGTGTCCTTGGCTTGCCCGAGCGTGTCGTGGGGCGACATCCCTTCCCGGGACCGGGACTCGCCGTCCGTTGCCCCGGTGAAGTGACGGGAGAGAAACTTGAGATCATTCGGCAAGCGGATCGCATCTATATCGAGATCCTCCGTCAGCGCCATTGGTATGATTCCGTCTGGCAGGCCTACGCCGCCCTCATTCCCGTGAAGACGGTGGGGGTGAAGGGCGACGAGCGCAGCTATGAGTATGCCCTCAGTCTCCGCGCCGTCACCAGTGAGGACGCCATGACCGCGCAGTGGGTGCATCTGCCCTACGAGTTGCTTGCGGAAGTGTCGAACCGAATCCTCAACGAGGTGCCGGGAATCAACCGCGTCCTCTACGATATCTCGACGAAACCGCCCGCGAGTATCGAGTGGGAGTAGTCTTCCTGCTCCTGCTCAGAAAGGAAGGATGGGGGATGCTCGGATGGAGTAGGAGGAAGAGCAGGAAAAAACAGGCCGAAACCTGAATTTCCCCATTCTCCGATCCCTCCCGTTTTTCCCATATGCACGATCTGCCACTCATCACCACCATCGCCGCCGGGTTTACTGTTGCCTGGTTGCTTGGGCTGCTCACCCAGTGGCTGCGGATGTCGCCTATCGTTGGCTACCTGCTCGCCGGAGTCATCATCGGACCTCATTCCCCCGGTTTTGTGGGAGACAAAGAACTTGCGCACGAACTTGCCGAGATCGGCGTCATCCTGCTGATGTTCGGGGTCGGACTGCATTTCCATTTGAAGGATCTTCTTGCCGTGCGGCGCATTGTCATCCCAGGGGCGATGATACTGAGTCCTCTCGCCGCCCTCTCCGTGATGGGGATCTTCCATGCCCTGGGAATGTCCTGGTCCGACGGTGCCGTCCTCGGCATGGCCA
>CALDKL010000575.1 GCA_937898895.1 uncultured Verrucomicrobiae bacterium
TTCCCGCTGAGCACCTGCACATGCACCACCACACCGCCACTGGCGACGCCGAGGACGAGACGTTCGTGTTCGCGCCAGACCGCAGCCGACGGTTTTGTGGAGGCAGGCATCCGCAGAGAGGCGGCAAGCTGATAGCCCGCTGCCGTCGTCAGGAGACAGTCGGAAGGCAGCTCGGGAACGACACGCACCGCGAAGGTGTCGCCGCGATCCCCGCCGCCGATACGTTCGTAGTCGACGAGAGCCCCTCCCTTGGCCGAGAGACCTCGCTTGTCGACCTGGGCGTGGATCATGCTCTCGTGGAGGCTCGCCTCGGCGGGAGGCAGTTCGACGACAAAGGTCGAGACGCTCCCGGAGGGAATGCCGACGAGCAGATCGCTCCGCTTGCCCGCAAGGGCTCCCAGATCCTCCGCCCGGGCCGTTTCGGAACCGCCGGAGTAGAGGATCCAACCCCGGTCAGGAGCCGGGAGGGCCAAAGTGCTGTACGACATGCCGCGAGAGTGAAGGAAAAGACGAGTGAAGGAAAGGACGGATATCCGCTTTCAACCCAATCGCATCGCAAAAGTTTCCGAAAATGCAGGGCCGGATCGATAGCCTCTTCAGGTTTTCGAGAGGAGTTGCCACGAGGCCGAATTTTCCCTACTCTACCCGCCATGAATCCCGCCATCCTGCGACTGCTCGCCTTCTCGCTTCTTTGTGCCCCTGCGATCTCCACTGCCGCAGAGGCTCCCAAGGTGATCCTGAAAAAAATCTATGCCGGTCTGACCATCGAGCGTCCCGTCTCCGTCCAGATTCCCGACGATGGCACCGGGCGCCGATTCCTCGTCCAGCAGACGGGAAAAATTCGCCTTCTGCCCGCCGATGAGAATGCGACCGAAGCCGGGGTGTTTCTCGACATGACCGGATCGATGGCTGTGGAAAAGGATTTCGAGGAGGGTCTCCTCGGCCTCGCCTTTCATCCGAAGTTCCGTGAGAACGGGCGATTTTACATCACCTTCTCCCGTCAGGGACCGAAGCGCCTTGTCCTCGCCGAATACACGGTTTCGAAGCAAGATCCCGGGGCCGCCGATCCGGCGAGCGAACGGATCCTTCTCGAGATCCAGGAGCCCGAGTGGAACCACAATTCGGGCAACCTCATTTTCGGTCCCAAGGATGGCATGCTCTACCTCTGTGCCGGTGACGGCGGCATGAAAAACGGAGTCCATCTGCTCTCCCAGAAGCTCACGAGCTGGTGTGGAAAAGTCCTGCGCATCGACGTCGACAAGCGCACCGCGAAATTGCCCTACGGCATTCCGGCGGACAACCCCTTCGTCGCCACCGCGAATGCCGCTCCCGAAATCTGGGCCTACGGACTGCGCAACCCCTGGGGGATCACGATCGATCCCGAGACGGGCCTTTTCTATCTCGCCGATGTCGGCCAGGATCTCTACGAAGAGATCAATCTGATCGAGAAGGGAGGCAACTACGGATGGAATTTTCGCGAGGCCAGCCATGCCTTTCCCGGTCGGCTCGCCCTCATGTCAGCTCTGGGCGAGAACAAACAGGCCGATCCTCCCAAGAATGCCGTCCTGATCGATCCGATCCACGAATACAATCGCGCCGACGGCCTCAGCATCACTGGCGGGTATGTCTATCGGGGCAAAGCGATTCCCGATCTGCAAGGGTGCTTCCTCTACGGAGATTGGCGTTTGGGAAACCTCTGGGCGCTGCGCTACGACGCCGCAGGAAAGAAAGTCCTCGAGAATCACTGGATCGATAAACCCGCCGATCCGGCCAATCCGACGGTGCAACCCACCGGTATCTATCCCGATGAAAGCGGCGAGGCCCTCTACCTCGACTGGCGAGGCGCGATATTCCGACTCGTCGCCGCCAGGTAATCGAATGGGTCACACACCAGGCGGTGAGTGGCGATTCTGCCGGGCGATCCAGCCGACCCCCGCGAGGGCAATGAGCGCACCAAAAAACTCACGGGAAAGCTCCACCCGAGGGTCCGAGGCCGACATGCTCGCCTGCGTCATCGTGAAGCTCTTCTCTCCGAATACATTTTCGTAGAGGCCCGGCCCCGTCCTCACCATCTCGACGAGACAGGCGAGCGCAGCCACAACGAGCAGCCACCGAGGAACCGGACGAAAGCAGACCGCGACAAGCATCAGCCCGATGAGCAGGTAGAAGACCAGCCAAAGAGCCGCATCGAGCACCGACGGATGATCGTAAATCGCCGGATCGATGTCATTCCGCTGCATCCAGGAGAAAACGCCGAAGACACCGGCGAGGGCAAAATTGACGACGAGGAGGACGGGCTTGACTCTCATAGGACAGGGATGATCGAAAAGAAAACGCCTCTTCCCTCCTTCGGCAAGCGGCCCGAACCCGTTCGGCACCCGGATGCAAATTTTCCTTGTCAAGAAGAGGAAAAGGCGCACATTGCCCTCCGCTCCGGCCACCCAGGCCGGGTAGGTTTCCGGTTTCCGGAATCACGGTAAAGCAGCCGTAGCTCAACTGGATAGAGCATCTGACTACGGATCAGAAGGT
>CALDKL010000576.1 GCA_937898895.1 uncultured Verrucomicrobiae bacterium
CCAGTCCTCACCCGGTCCCCATCGCATGAACTGGACAAGCTTCGACACCTGGATCGTCGTGGTCGGGTCGCTCTGCGCGCTGGCCTGTGCCCTGCCAGGGTGCTTCCTCGTCCTCCGAAAGATGAGCATGATGGGCGACGCCATCAGCCACGCCGTTCTCCCCGGACTCGCCGTCGCCTTCCTCGTTACCGGAACCCGTGCGAGTGCTCCCATGTTCCTCGGCGCGGCCATTGCCGGACTGCTCACCGCGCTGTTCACCCAGTGGATCATGCGATTCGGGAACGTCGACCGAGGGGCCGCTATGGGCATCGTCTTCACCACGCTCTTCGCGGTCGGGCTTCTCCTCATCCGCCAGGCCGCCGACCATGTCGATCTCGATCCCGGCTGTGTCCTCTACGGGGCAATCGAACTGACCCCGCTCGACACCGTCTCCCTCGGCAACCGGGAAATCCCGCGCGCCGCCCTCGTCAATGGCGGAGTCCTCCTTGTCAACCTCATTTTCCTAACATTGCTCTACAAGGAATTCAAACTCAGCTCCTTCGACTCCGATCTCGCCGACACTCTCGGTTTTTCCTCGCAGTTTCTCCACTACCTGCTCATGACTCTCGTCGCGGTGACGACCGTCGCCGCTTTCGAATCGGTCGGCAGCATCATCGTGATCGCCATGCTCATCGTGCCGCCTGCGACCGCTCTCCTGCTCACCCACCGACTCCTCCCGATGCTCCTCATCGCCGCCGGCATCGCCATCCTCGCCGCCGTGACCGGGCATGTCGGAGCCACGGTCGTCCCAGGCTGGTTCGGATTCGAGAGCACCACCACCTCTGGCATGATCGCCCTCGCCTCGGGTCTCCTTTTTTTGCTCGCCTGGCTCTTCAGCCCGGAACAGGGCATCGTCACCCGCAGGTTCCGCCGAACGCCCGATCGTCCCAACCTCCGCTCAGAAACACGAATTGAACCCACATGAGGCCGACCCTGACATTCGCACCCCTGGTGGCGGCATACCTCTCCTCTCTCGCGGTGGCCGACAATCTCGACCCGATTGCACCCTCTTCGCCAGGACACCACACCCTATTGAATCCCACACCACGCGACGAGTGGCGCGAACTTGCTCCAGACCGACCCGATACCACCGAAAGCCCCATTACCCTTGATGCGGGAGCCTGGTGCGTCGAGGCCAGCTACTTCGACTGGAGGCGAGAGTCCGGAGACAATACCTACACGATCCTGGCGACAAACCTGAAAGTCGGACTCACCAAACGCATCGACCTCCAGACCGTCTTCGACGCCTATACCTGGGAAGATCCCGCCACGGGCCCAGGCACCGAAGGTTTCAGCGACGTAACCCTTCGCTTGAAATACAATGTCTGGGGCAACGACGGGGAAAAGACCGCCTTCGCTCTCTTCCCCTTCATCAAGATCCCCACCGACACGGCGATCAGTAACGGAGAAGTGGAGGGTGGCCTCATCCTCCCCTTTTCCATCGATCTCGCCGACGGGATTGGCCTCGGACTCATGGCGGCGTTCGACTCTGTGCACAATGGGATCGACGACTACGACATCGAGTTCATCCATTCCGCTGTTCTCGGCTTTGACATCTCCGAACGAGTCGGGCTTTACACCGAATATGTCGGCGTGTCTGGTCCCGGAAAAGATGAATCCTACGCTTCGGGTGGTGTGACCTATTCCGTGACGGAGGATCTCGTCTTCGACGCCGGTATCCAGATCGGCCTGAATGATGTCGCCGAGGACATCGGATTGTTCGGAGGGTTCACGAAGCGCTTCTGAACGGAAGGCGGGTGGCCCTGGGGATTGGGAGATTGAGACCGCTTGCGGAGCAACGCCGCAATCAAGTCCTGTTGAAATTCCCCATTCTCGGGTTCAGTAGCGCAATGCTTTCCCGACACCTGCTCTATTTCACCCTCCTCTTCGCTTCGCCCCTGCGGTCCGCCGACTGGCCCTGGTGGCGCGGTCCGACAAACGACGGAGTGGCCTCTGCTGACTCTGCGCCACCCCTTGACTTCAGCGAAGACACGATGGTGAAATGGTCCGTGCCAATCCCGGGACGAGGCCACGGCTCCGCCTGCGTCGCGGGCGACAAGGTCTATCTCGCCACCGCCGATGAGGGGAAGCAGATCCAGGCGATGCACGGCTTCGATCGGGCTACCGGCAAACGTCTCTGGACCACGATCATTCACGAGAATGGCTTGACGCAGAAGCTCAACAAGAAGGCCACCTGGGCCTCCGCCACCCCTGCCT
>CALDKL010000577.1 GCA_937898895.1 uncultured Verrucomicrobiae bacterium
CACCTCATCGAATGCCGCGGGGTCTCGTTCGCCTACGGCAACTCGCGGGTTTTGGACGGTGCCAGCTTCACGGTGCACGAGGGAGAGTCGCTCTGTGTGATCGGCCCGAACGGCGGGGGGAAATCGACTCTCGCCAAGCTCGTCCTCGGCCTGCTCGAACCCTCCTCGGGGAGTCTCACCGTGCTCGGTCGCAGCCCCACCGCCGCGAGAACCGAAATTGGCTACGTGCCTCAGGCGATGCGTTTCGATCCCCAGTTCCCCATCGCCGCACTCGACATCGTCCTCATGGGCCGCCTCAATCACCTCGGGGTCGGTCGGTTTTCGAAGGCGTGCCGGGAAGTGGCGCGAGCCGCCCTCGATGAAGTGGGTTTGTCAGGGTACGAGCGACGCCCGTTTTCCGACCTTTCCGGGGGGGAGCGGCAGCGCGTCATGATCGCCCGAGCCCTGGCCTGCGACCCCCGCATTCTCCTGCTCGATGAACCCACCGCGAACATCGATCTCTCCATCGAGGCGCAGTTGATCGAGACCCTCGTGACCCTGCGTCATCGCATGACGATTCTCATGATCACGCACGATCTCGATCTGGTGTCCTCCATCGGAGACTCGGTCCTCTGCGTGAACCACCGCGTCCACCGCCATTCCCTGCCGCTCTCCGGGGATACCATACGGGAGATTTACAGTGGCCGTCGCCGCCTCGAACACGATCGCCGCACCCGCCATCAGCAGGGAGATCATTCCGACTGCTCGCATGATTGATTTTTTCGCCGACTTCCTCGACGCGGTGCAAACCGTGCCGGTCACTCGCTACGCACTCCTCGCCGGGCTCGTCTCCAGTCTCACCTTCGGCATTGTCGGCTCCCTTGTCGTCGTCCGGCAGATTTCCTACATCGTCTCGGCCATCGCCCACAGCATTCTCGGCGGAATCGGTGCGGCTGTCTATTTCGGGCGAGTCTATGATCTTCCCTGGCTCACGCCCATGGTCGGGTCCATCCTCGCCGGAGCGTTCTCGGTCGGCCTGATCGGATGGGTGACGCTGCGTTTCAAGGAGCGGGAGGACACCATCATCAGTGCGATCTGGGCCACGGGAATGGCGGCAGGCCTGCTCTTTCTCCACTATGCCCCCGGCAAAGCGATGAATCTCGAGAGTTTTATCTTCGGGAACATCCTCCTCACCTCCAAAAACGATGTTGTGATGACCTTCGTACTCGGGATCATCGTGATCGGCCTCGTCGCCCTCTTTTATCACAAGCTCGTATCAGTCTCGTTCGACGAGGAGTTCACCCTGCTCCGGGGCGTGTCCGCGAAGGCCTATCATTTCCTCCTTTTGGGGCTCATCGCGATGAGTGTCGTGCTCATGGTGCGGCTCGTCGGTCTCTTCCTGGCCCAGGCACTTCTCGTGCTGCCCGCCGCGACGGCCTCGCGCTTTTCCCGATCTCTCTGGATCATCATGATCGTGTCCATCGTCCTCGCGGCCATCGCGAATACCGCCGGACTCGCGGTGAGTTATGTCTTCGACATCCCGACCGGCCCCTTCATTGTCTTCATTGCGGTGGGTTTTTACGCCCTGTCGTTTCTCTTGCGCCGAAGGCGGGCATGATCTTTCCGGGAATGCCCTTTCCTTTCCACAACACCTTTGCCCGTCTCCCGGAGGCATTTTTTGCCCGGGTCAATCCTACGCCGGTCTCCGCACCCGAGTGGATTGCCCTGAACTGTCCGCTCGCCGCCGAACTAGGGCTCGACCTCGAACGCCTCGCCTCGGAAGAAGGATTGGCGGTTTTGTCAGGGAATCTCGTTCCGCAGGGGGCCGAACCGCTCGCGGCGGCGTACGCGGGACACCAGTTCGGTGGTTTCTCATCGGTGCTCGGCGATGGTCGCGCCATTCTCCTCGGGGAGGTGATCCATCGCGACGGGACCCACCGCGATATCCAGCTCAAGGGATCGGGGCCGACGCCCTTTTCCCGGCGCGGCGACGGCCGCTCCGCCCTTGGTCCCGTGATTCGCGAATATCTGCTCTCCGAGGCCATGCATGCCCTCGGCCTGCCCACGACCCGGGCACTCGCAGCAATCTGGAGCGGTGACAAGGTCTTCCGCGAGGAAGTCGAACCGGGCGGGATCCTCACCCGGGTTGCTCGCTCGCACCTGCGCATCGGAACGTGTGAATACTTTGCCTCCAGGGGAGACGTCGCGAGCCTCCGCCTCCTCGTCGAGTATGCCCTGATGCGACACTTTCCCGAGTCGGAAGGTGTGCGAAACCCCGCCCTCGCACTTCTCGAGTCAGTCCTGGATCGCCAGGCCACTCTCGTTGCGAGCTGGATGGGAATCGGCTTCATCCACGGGGTCATGAATACGGACAACATGAGCCTGTCGGGCGAAACCATCGACTTCGGTCCGTGTGCCTTCCTCGATCGGTACGACCCGGCGAAAAAGTACAGCTTCATCGACCGGGGTGGTCGCTATGCCTACGGAAACCAGCCGAACATTGCGCTCTGGAATCTCGCGCGACTCGCCGAAGCTCTTCTGCCGCTGATCGACGAGGACGAAGAGAGGGCCGTCGGAGAGGTCACCGAGATACTCGAACAATTTCCCGATCGGTTCCGACGGGCCTGGGAGGAGACTTTCTCCCGGAAAACCGGAATCCCCGGCGGACGGGGAGGCGATCTCGCCCAAGGGCTCCTCGCGATCCTGGAGGCGCAGGAGGTGGACTTCACCCTTGCCTTCCGCCATCTCCGCAACGCCCTTGCCGATGAACGTCCCTTTCTCGCTCTCTTCGGGCAGCCCGCCGCAGCCCAGGATTGGCTGGAGACCTGGCACGACCGAATCGAGCGAATCGGCCTATCCCGTGAAGAGACCACCGCTACGATGCATTCCGCCAATCCGGTCTTCATCCCCCGCAACCACCGCGTCGAGGAAGCCATCGAGGCCGCTCGCAGGCAAGACTACTCCGTCTTCCAACGCCTGTACGAGGTTCTCCTCCGCCCATACGAAGAACAGCCTTCGGCAAAGGAGTTCGAAGCCCCGCCCCTCTCTCACGAGGAGGTCCACACAACCTGGTGCGGCACCTGAGCGGATTCTTCCTCTCGTTCCTTTTTGGGGAGCGGCCAATCCCGCTCGTTCCGGATGCGCACTTGCGTGAAGTTCCCTACCGAATTTCGACTTGTCCGAAGGGTCGCGGAAAGAACACAATCGCACGATGCGCGCCCCGTTCTTCTTCCTGCTCGCGTGCCTGCCTGCAACCCCGTCTCGTCCCGCAGATCTCGTCCTTGTCGAATCGGGCGTCGCGCGAGCCGAGATCCTCGTAGACGAGACGCCGACGCGATCTGTCCGGCTCGCTGCCCACGAGTTGCAGGAGAGTCTCGAAAAGATCTCCGGAGTCCGACTGCCCATCCGCACCGCACCCAGCGGCAATGCCTTTGTAAGACTCCTCGTCGGGAATAGTCGGCACACCGCATCGCTCGGACTGGACGTCGAAGGACTCGCCGACGGAGCCTATCGCATCCGGAGCGGATCGGACTGGATCGCCTTTCTCGGCGACAATTCCGATTTCGTGCCGAAAGAACCGTGGGCACGCAGCAACACGGAAATCCGCAACGGCAAACTGCAGTCCGAATGGAATGCCATCACCGGCGAGAACTGGGGCGTGCCAAACCCCGGCCTCTACAAACACCGGATCAAACTCCCAGGCAGTCTCGGCAAGCCCGATGGAGCGACGACGGAAAAAAACGAGTTCCTCGAGGTCTGGGGATTCGACGAGCGAGGCAGCTACAATGCGGTCTGCGGACTCCTCCATCGCCTCGGGATGCGCTGGTATTTCCCCGGTGAACTCGGCGAAGTCGTGCCACGACGAAATACCATCGCGCTCCCCCCTCTCAATGAAACGGTGAAGCCCGATTTTGCAGTGCGCCGTTTCAATGTGAGATTCGGCACCTGCGGCCCCGAAGCCGCACGATGGGCAATGCGACTCGGGATGCGGGATCCATACGCACTCCAGGTTGCCCACGGCATGGACACCATGACCGGAAACGACGCGGTCTTCGCCGAGCATCCCGACTGGTTCGCCCTCTACGGAGGAAAGCGCCACTACACCCCCGGATCCAGCAAGAACCAACTTTGTTATTCGCACCCGGGCCTCTTCGAGGAGACGGTGCGATGGGCGCGTGCACAATTCGACCACTACGATTTCGAGACCGTCTCGATCATGCCGCCCGACGGCTACACCGCGATCTGCCAGTGCCCCGACTGCATCGGAAAGGACGACCCCGCTCGGGCCGACCGCGGCCATCTCTCCGACTACGTGTGGGACTTCGTCAATCGCGTGGCAAAGGAGGTCGGTAAAACCCATCCTGACAAACGCATTCTCAATTGCGCCTACGGAGCCTACTCCCTGCCGCCCGAAACGATTGCGAAACTCGAGCCGAACGTGCAGGTCTGTATCGTCGGCGGCCGCCGCCCCACCTCCGACAAACCCGAGCAACAGGCCGAGATCCGAAAACTCCGCGAGGATTGGCTCGCCAAGACCTCGCACCCTCTCCTCATCTTCGAAAATTATCCCTTTACGGATCGCGGGTGGTATTTGCCCTCGTTTCTTCCGCACACCCTTGGGGCCGGGATCAACGAAACCAAAGGCAATTCGATGGGTGAGGACATCTGGCTCACCTTCGGCCCTGACTTCACCCAAAAGGCACTCGGCTACAACCACTTCTCCGTTTACTTCACCGCTCGGATGTACTGGGGCGGAAAGAATGCCGACGTCGACGCCATCTTCCGCGAATACTGCCGACTTTTCTACGGTCCCGCCGAGCGGGAGATGCTCGCCTTTTTCGAGTTCTGCGAAGCGAACTGGTCGGCGATGGAGAAAGACAAATCCCTTGCCGAAAAAGCTCTCGATCGATTCGATGCGGCCACAGCGAAGGCTGCCGCCGACTCCGAGTTTGCCAAACGTCTCGCCCTTCTCGACGCTTACCTCGACGGCCTGCGCCGCAAGTGCGTCCAGCTCAGCCAAAAACGAGGAGTGGTTCCCGTGGTGCGCCTCGTCGGCGACGCTGCGGGCATCGTCATCGACGGCAAACTCGACGATGCCTATTGGCAAAGCACTCCCCTCTCTGCGACGGGTCGCTTTCGCGAACTCCAGACTGGTCGCATTCCCACGCACGCCACGACCTTCCAGGCGGGATGGCAGGCGGGCAGCGTCTGTTTCGCAATCCGCTGCGAGGAGCCCGACGCCCGTCCCAACATCGGCACGACGAAGAAGGACGATCCCGCTCTCTGGTATGGCGACTGCGTCGAAATTCTCCTCGAAACCGAGGCCCGTTCC
>CALDKL010000578.1 GCA_937898895.1 uncultured Verrucomicrobiae bacterium
CCGTGATGTACTTGAACTCGACCGGGCCGGATTCGGTGCCGTGATACAGGATCGCCGAATCGGGGCGGTAGGGCTTCGGTTCGGAAGAGATCTGCGCCCCTTCCGCAAGCCACCGGGGCACTCCCCCCATGTGGAAACGGTCGGCGGGGGCGCAGGAAGCAAAAAAGCTCCCGATGAGAAGGGATGAGCCGGTGGCGAGGAGACGGTTCATGTCGGTCGTTGTGTTTGGAGGAGAGGGGGGGAAGGGGCGCTGCCCCTGGGCTGATGGGTTTGTATAGAGAGGCCGGGCTTGATGCGAATGGGGCATCCACGCCAAACCTGTCCCGCTCCGAACCAATCCCAGACTCTGCCAGGATGCAACCCCCCAATGGCGCAAGGATGTTTTTTTGCGTTGGTGAGGTGCCTTTTCCCGCCTCGCCGAACGCGTCAAACATCGGATTCCGTGCAGGCCCGTCGCTCCGATCCGCAGCCGATCCGTGCACCCGAAAAACCGACTTTGAAGAAACGGTCGGTTGAGACTGCCACTGAAGAAAGTGCCTCGGCCTGGACTCGAACCAGGGACCAATTGATTAAGAGTCAACTGCTCTACCAACTGAGCTACCGAGGCGTGTTGGCGGGGGACGGAAATGTGCCGAAAGATTCCTGCCTGTCAACGCTGGTTTTGCCCGACGATCCGGCCGCTCTCGCTTTCGATGCCAGGGATTCGTTTGCCGCCCGGATCGCAAATGACTTGCCTCCGGGGCCGATCCGGTCGAACTCCTACCCATGAGCGAACATCATGCGACCCTCGCGTGGAGCCGGGGCGAGAACGGCTTCGGATACAAGGAATACCCACGCACCCACCACTGGACCTTTCCCCGGAGCGGGCAAACTCTGATTGCCTCTGCGGCTCCGGCCTTCCTCGGGGCGGAGGATTGCGTGGATCCCGAGGAAGCCTACGTGGCCGCCCTGTCGAGCTGTCACATGCTCACCTTTCTGGCGATCGCCTCGCGCAGCGGATTCGTCGTGGACCGATACGATGATCGCCCGGTCGGCTTTCTCGAGAAAGGAGAAAACGGAAAGTTTTGGCTCGCTCGAATCGAACTGCGCCCGGAAATCGTTTTTTCCGGTGAAAAACAACCCTCTCCCGAGGATCTCGCAACCCTGCACGACAAGGCACACCACGAATGTTTTCTTGCGAACTCGGTCCGGTCCGAAGTGACGGTCCGATAGAGTGTCTTTGTTGCACAGAGGACTCGCCTTCCCCTCCGGGATGCCCCAGGGAATCTTGAAGGCACCCCCAAAAACGATGCCGGAAAGAGAGAAAATTTGGCATTTTTTGCAAAAACCTTGTTTTTCTGGTCTTGAGGCTTCGATTTTTCATCGCGAAATGCCGAAAAGCAGCGTAATTTTCCCCTTGAGAAGTTTAAAACTTTTCCCAACTTCTTGCCTTTCTTTCGCTTTGCCGCGTGTTA